>JAOUEZ010000006.1 GCA_029858465.1 Thermoplasmata archaeon
CATGCACACCCACACAGATCGGGACGATCTTCGCATCCCAGCCGATGTATTGCATGAACGGAATCTGGACCTCGATAGAGTGTTCATAGGCGTGCGCGCTCGGATCGACCACATACAGATCGTCGACGAGCTTCTCAACAAGCTTCGTATCGGTCTTCGCGATGCCGAGAGGCGACAGAAAATCCTCGGTGGTGACCGCAAGCCCGGCTCCGTAGCCTGTGTGATTGGGACCTACTATGACGACTGTCGATGGAGCTTTCTGATTCCTGAGCGCATAGTAAAGATGTGCCGCGACCGGGCCAGAAAACATGTATCCAGCATGCGGCGATACCGCTCCTATTATTGTCCTTTCAGATATCGGTTTCTTTGAAACATCGCTCCCTGGCCCGAGCGGGCTTTTAAAGCAATTCGAAATCTCTGCCGACAATTGACTTTTATCATCCGGGTAGAACTGCCCCGAAACCGCCGGATTCCTCAATTAATCATACTCCCGTAATATGATACATTAGCAGGAAAAAGAATCTTTGCCTAAAACAGGTCGCTCTCATGAACCAATCCATTTATCTATGAAGTATTTCCATTTCGTCAAGGCAAATAGAGACAGAGAGGGATACGATAATGGAAGGACATCTCAAGTATGGCCAATCATGGTCGTCGCAAGGACAACCGGCCGGGACAGCTCCTGGAGGATTTCCAATTTCTCCAGGTGTTCATATCGATGGGATCAAGCAGCAGATATATTCAATAATGAGAGCCAGAGGTATGACTGACACCTATGTGTCGATCCTATGGATTCTCATCCCTGTATTGGTCACGATAATCGGGGCTGTAACCATCATTCTCATTGGCATCTACGAATCTATCAACGCCATCATAGGTTTTCCTCTGATCGACATGCCTCTTGATTGGACATTGTCGCATTTTGCATTGACAATAATCAGCGCAATTATCATTGGGATAATAGTCTCCACCTTGTTCGCCATCCTCACATTCAAGCTTGTCGAAAGGCAGAACAAGCATTTCGAAAGAGAGTCACACCTCAGAAGAAACATTATTGCGATGCTCAGGTCGGTCGCAGGCTCGCCCGAGAAGGAATCGACAATCGCCACAGAGCTCGCCACTATGAACATTTTGCATGGAGAGGCGACGGGCGATGAAGTGCTCCATTCCGCAATCCTATGGGCACTAGCGGTTTTCTTCTGTTGGGCATTTATCCCGATAAGTTGGGTGCTCATTCTCTACATGTTCTACTTCCTAATGAAGACGATATACAATCATGACAGAAGATGGTACGAGTTCTCGAACCAGACCATGTCTGCCCTGAGCAAGCTGGGATACTCAGTTGCCCCGCCATACAATGTGCGCGTCCTTCAAAGGAGGTCGTTTGCAATCTACCTCATACTGTCGATAATCACTTTCGGATTGTTCGCGCTCTATTGGTGGTATGCGCTGATACAAGATCCCAACGAGCATTTCAAGAACCAATGGTATCTAGAGGATCATCTTTCGAACATAATCGCGCAGAAGTAGAGAATCAGAGCGAGGCTTCGAAGTCGTCGATGGTCAGCTTGAAATCCTCGTTGCTTTGGATGGTGCTTCTTGCTTTCAGGATCTCCCTTGCGAGAAGCCAGTATATCATTGCGAGAGCTCTCCGACCCTTGTTGTTTGTTGGAATCACGAAATCGACATTTCTTGTCTCGTTGTTCGCATCGCAGAGCGCGACGATCGGTATGCCGATGTTCAGCGCCTCACGGAGAGACTGCTCATCGGCCGTCGGATCAGTGGCGAGCAATACATCCGGCTCGACGAATTGGGGAAGGTTCGGGTTGGTCATTGTGCCCGGGACAAATCTTCCCGCAAAGACCTTCGTGCCAATGGCCTTCGCAAAGATTCTAGCTGGCTTCTGGCCGTACTGTCTTGCGGATACGACAAGTATCTTCTGGGGGTCATAGCGCGCGAGGAATTTCGATGCGACCCTGAGTCTCTCGTTAGTCTTCTTGACATCGAGAACATACAGGCCGTCGTTCCTTACCTTGAAAATAAAATTCTTCATGTCGGCGCTCTTCTGCTGAGTGCCTATGTGCACGCCCGAAGTCAGATAGTTCTCTTCCGGGACAAGCAGCTCGGCCGCCGTCTGCGACTCTTCATCAGGTGTCATTCGATTTCCTCTCAGGTCATGCGCCAGACAGTGATAGGTATCACGCTCTTTGAAAATTCAACCATTGCTATCTCGACCGGATCCAACATTTCCGGCGGGATATCGACCAAGATCGGAGCACTGAGGCTTATCTGCAGAGCTCTTGCCCCTATGATTCGCGCTTTCTCAAAGCGAGTATAATTCAGTGAATCACCTTGGTAGGTTTTCCCTTAAATGAAATCCCTTTATAAAGGTTTTGTAGCTTATGGCGCATTGTTCAGGTTGTTGGCCATCGACGCTCATAAGTGAATCTCTGCAATAAGCTCGCTTCACTGCGCATTCAAGAGAAGACCATTTCATGCGTTGAATGTTGGATTTTGCGTTACGAACTCAGTAACAGCCTAACCTGCTTAAGGGATAATACGCTATTAATTACTCGAGCGTGAGCGGATGGCGAAGATTAATCCGAAGGTTTCTAATGATTTTCCAGGAGCCAGGGCGAGAAAAATAATCGAGCGAGATCACAAATTCATTGTCACTTCGACAAAGTCGAGCCCTATCGTTGCAAAAAGCGCGAAGGGCGCCTTGATTGAAGATGTGGACGGCAACTCAATAATCGATCTATTCTCCGGGGTCGGTGTACAAAACGTCGGGCATTGCCATCCGAAGGTCGTCAGGGCGATAAAGGATCAGGCGGAGAAGTTCACGCACATCGCCGGAACTGATTATTATTATGATGTGCAAGTGACCTTGGCCGAAAAGCTTGCAAAACTGGCCCCCGGTAAGATTCCGAGAAAGGTCTTTTTCACAAACAGCGGGGCGGAATCGGTTGAGGCAGCCATCAAGGTCGCAAAGAGCGCGACCAAGCGACAGACGTTCATCGGATTCATAAGCGCCTTTCATGGAAGAACAATTGGCGCACTTGCAGTGACAGCTAGCAAGCCTGTTCACAGAGAGGGGTTCTTCCCGTTCATGCCGGGCGTATATCACATTCCATATGCCTACTGCTACAGATGCAGGTACAAGCTCGAGTATCCCAGCTGCGGCCTTTGGTGCGCGAAAATACTGGACGAGGTATATTTCGACACATACATCCCTCCATCTGATGTCGCGGCATTGTTTGTCGAACCGATCCAGGGAGAGGGCGGATACATAGTCCCTCCCAAGGAGTTCTTGCCGATTATGAAGAAGATCTGCGAGAAACATGGGATACTTTTCATCGATGATGAGATCCAGGCTGGCATCGGAAGGACCGGTAAGATGTGGGCGATCGAGCATTTCGGGATCGTGCCAGATATTTTGACTTCTGCGAAGGCGTTGGGCGCCGGGATTCCGATTGGCGCCGCCATAATTGATAGCAGGCTGGATTTCGACAAGCAGGGGAGGCATTCCAATACCTTCGGAGGAAATCCTATCGGCGCTGCGGCTTCGCTTGCCGTTTTTGACATCATAGAGAAGGAGAAATTACTCGATCGAGCCACTAAGCTGGGAAAGAGATCGAAGAAGCGATTGATGGAAATGCAGGAGAAGTATGAGATTGTCGGCGACACGAGAGGCATCGGCCTCATGCTCGCTCACGAGATCGTGAAGGACAAGAAGTCGAAAGCTCCGAACAAGGAGACAAGGGACAAGATAACAGAAATCGCCCTCAAGAAAGGACTCGGGCTGCTAGGATGCGGAAAATCCTCGATTCGATACCTGCCGCCTCTGGTGATCGAGGAGGATCTTCTCGATACGGCGTGGGACATTCTGGAAGATAGCATTAAACAGGCATCAAGGAAATGAAATTATATAGGATTACTCGAACTCTGAATGCCCTGCCGCTATGAATCCTATCCCGATTAGACTCAGAAGAAAACCCAAAAGGAAGGGAGAAAAAAGCCCAGCTATAATCCCAAATATTCCAAAGATTATCACGAGTGTAAAGACTTTCTTGTACAATGCGGCCCAACCTGCTACTAGCCCCAAAAAGTTGCCGATTGAAATGAAGAATATTATCCCACTGATGCCAATCCCAAACAGCGATGCTATCTGACCCAGTAAGATATTTGTGGCGAATCCGATTAAAGCTGCAACAATAAGCAATGCCCCGCCGACTGCGGGCAACTTGCTCGTAGGTTCTAATTCCGATGGATATTCGATTTCATATTCGACATTGCTTTCTGCTTCGGGCTCCTCGATTGCCTCAATTTCTCTTTTCTTGATTGCCTGTTTCTGTATCATCCGCTTGCCGCAATTATAGCAGACAATCGCCTCGTCGGGGTTGTCTTCGCCACAGAAGAGGCACCTCACCATTCCACCTTGAACACCCGAGCAAACTGGTAGACAATAAATATATCGATTTCATAGAGGATACGCATATTCGATATTTCTCTGGCAGTAGATGATCGAGTTGTGAGGGGTGGTGAATTTTCTCTCTGAGTCCTTCCGATATGTGCCTGCTTAATTGATTACCGTCGCATCATAGTATTGCCCATCGTCGATGCAGCTGTATCCGCCGCCTCTCTTGTCATGAGGCACACAAACAGTCACGGAGCCTACTGCTTCCCCTCCTCGACCATCACTGGCTAAGAAATGGATCACGTAGACTCGTCCGTTGCTGTTTTCGTCGCGCTCCGCCCTTAGGCTCGCAATTGATGTCCCGATCCCGTATGCGTCAGGCGAATGTTTTTTACCTCCGGATTCTGGGGATAATGTCGGCTCATCGCTCGTGATATTGAGTATCGTGATGTATATCGGGTCGCCGTCTGGATCTACGACGCCTTCGATGAAAACATCGACAAATTTGTGGTTCGGGGCCCAGAGATATTCAATGCTCGGATGCGCGTCCGATATATCCGGCGGTCTGTTGTTCGGGAGTCCGGCCAATCCGAAGAATGAAAGATGGGAGATGTAAGCATAGACATAGCCTGCATATTCCTTCCCGTACACTGAGACATCTTCTGTGTTCACTCCTGTTTTAACCACCCAAGACAATCCTTCATCCAATTTCGTCCAGATGCCTAGAGATTCATTCAGATAATAGATTGAAAGGGTAGTCTCATTCAGGTCGTCGAAATCGTCTGTGTCCCCGTCCCCTGTCCTATCGATGTCGGAGAGTGTGTAGTAGATTTTCAGCATCGCACCATTTGTCATATTGGGTTTTATAGAACTAGTCTCATTGAAAATATCGATAGCTACGTATCTGCCGACTGCGAGCTCGTACTTACCGAGCCCGGCAGATTTGTTCAATTCGTTCGGGGTTGTTGTCGCATTGAATTTCTCGATGCTCAAAATCAATGATCGCTGCTCTTCGATCCCAAAGGCTATCTCGGAATCTGTAGCTCTTACAACATCAATTATGTCCGTTGAGAAGAAATTCGAAGGTGCGGCGTAATTCAGTATCGCCGCATTAGAGAATATGGTGACATCCAATTCTTCCAGGATGTTGAGTATCCTGAAATGGTCAGAGGGATACGGATTAGACAGAAGAACGACTGTCTGTTTGCTCTCCCAGACGCCGTACCTCACGGCGATTCTATAATCATCTGATGTCTGCATATATGCCAGCACGTCGGGCATATCTTTCAACAGATCGAACATCAGGTTGCCCACTGTAGAGTTCCCAGCTCCAGGTCTGCCCACAAGCACGATGTATCTCGCGTCAAGGTGGTTGAGCAGCAATTCTTCTGGAGAGACGAGCGTCACATTTGCGAGGCTGCCAAGATCCTCGGCGAACTTACCCGCTGTTGGGTCTATGTCCGCGACGACTATCACTTCCGCCCCTGATGGCAGAGAGATGTTCGTTTCATCCGAGTCAGGTATACCATCTCTATCGGTATCGGCCTTAAGCGGATCGGTGCCTCTCATGACCTCTTCATAGTCGGTAAGTCCGTCGCCGTCTGTATCGACGGACAGGGGATTCGTTCCGATATTGTATTCCTCCCCATCCGACAGCATATCGCCGTCTGTGTCATAGTTGAAGGGGTCGGTCCCGATCATTATTTCAAGACCGTCCTTCAGGCCGTCCCCGTCATTGTCCGGATTCTGCGGCTCAGTACCTCTCTCAGATTCTTCTTTATCGAATAGAAAATCGCCGTCTGAATCAGCGTGCAACGGATCATAGCCCATAATGTACTCATAATAGTCAGTGAGACCGTCTCCATCGGTATCGTTCTTATTCGGGTTCGTCCCTATGTTGAATTCGATTGCATCCAAAAGCCCCTCTCCATCTGTATCGTTTCTAAGAGGATCGCTCTTGAATTGGGTTTCAATATAATCATCAAGACCGTCTCCGTCAGTATCGCAATCATTTGAGAAGGTGCCTATTGGCCTCTCCTCCAAATCGCTCAGCCCGTCATCATCCGTATCAGCCCTTCTCGGGTTCGAACCTATCTGGTATTCTTCGAAGTCTGTAAGGCCATCGAAATCCGTGTCGACTAGGAGAATCTCGCTTGTCACATGAATATTGAACGTCCCAGTCGAGTTCTTTACGGGAATATCCCATCCTTGAGTCTCGACATCATCATCCAGCCCGTCTTCATCCCTGTCGGTGACATTATCATCGATCAAGGGAGGTTCAACTGCCAATGTTTCTCGGAATTTTAGAATCCTGTCGTTGCTCGCGTCGGAGACATACAGATAGCCATCACTGCTCAGAGTCGGTTTCCAAGGATTATCGAATTGCTCCTCACCGTAGTGAACGCCATAGATATAGATAGGCATCCCATTCTGATCGACTTTCCATACACAGTCAGCCTGCCAATCCGTCACAAAAAGGTTGCCAGCATCATCTGCATCAACGCCTATTGGAGAGAATGGTATCTGCGGCGAGCTGGCTTTGATGTATTTCACGAATACACCGTTGGTCGTAAAGACCTGAATAGCCATACTCGGGTGGTATTCTACAACATAGACCAGCCCGTTCTTGACGGCAAGATTGTAGCAGTACGGCCCTTCAGGATATGATCCTGCACCCCTCAACAGCCAATATGTGATGAATCCGCCGTACGCATTGAATTTCTGTATCCTGAGATTCCCAAGATCGGCGACATAGACATATCCCTGGGAGTCGACCGTCATTCCGTATGGAGTTAAAAATGTGCCCGGTGGAGCGTAAGGATTGGGATTACTTCCGCTCATGCTGCCCCATTTTCCGAGATAGACCCCGTCCGATGTAAATATCTGGATCCGACAATTCTCTGCCTCGCAAACATATACGAATCCCTGCGGGCCCACCGCCACGCTCACTGGATATTTGAATTGTCCATTTCCGGTCCCTGCGCTGCCCCATTCCAAAATGAAGTTGCCATCGGAATCAAACTTCTGGACACGATGATTGCCTGTATCGGTAACATATACATAGCCGTTTGAATCAACCGCAATGCCATATGGACCTTTGAATTGTCCTTCTCCAGTTCCCTCGCTTCCCCATTGCGCTACCATTTCCAATGTCGGGAATGTTCTGGGGTTCGCAACATCGTTTATCCCGTCTCCGTTAGTATCATTCGACCTCGGGTTCAGATTGCTCCAATATTCCATTTGGTCCTCAATCCCATCACCATCGGTGTCTTTTGAGAATGGGTCCGAATCGACCCGCCAAACGAAGGATTCGTTGGAATAATTGAACTGTATCAACCATCCAATGGTTTCCAGATAATCGGAAATGTTGTCTCCGTCGGTATCGGAATTGTATGAATCCGTCCGAAGCCTGACTTCTGTGCGATCGTTCAACCCGTCGTAATCGCTATCGAAATTATGTTCGTTTGTCCCGATGTCTCTTTCGTATTTATCATTCAATCCGTCGCCGTCAGAATCCCATTTCCATTTATCTGAAATATAGCTCTCGTCATCATCGTCGATGCCGTCGCCGTCGAAATCATTGCAGGATATCTCCTTCCAGCCGATGAAATCTGTGAGGTTCTTCGGCATCACATCCATATACATAGTGCTCGGATCGGTCTGAGTAGTGCCCGAGCTGCTCTCCCGATCGTATTCCCATCCGAAGACCCAGTATCCCTCGTCATAGTAAGTCTTGTAATCTGCAGAAAGTCCCACAATCAGTGGGAAATTGATCATGCCGATGCCCGGAATTATCCATGCACCGGTATCGTACAACGTAGCCTTGTATGATTGATCGTCGGTCTTCACAGAGATGAGATTTCGGTAGTTGCCTGTCTGCGATGACGAGCTCAGCGGAGCTGTGATCGTATAAGTAGGACGTATGTATGATTCTGTCAGATCCTGAGTGGAGCCGTACTCGGTAAGAGTAACATTTCCGAGTATTCTGCTCGAATAGATTATCTTGTCTCCGGCGGTCAGACCGTTGTTGTCAAAATCATCGATCTCGACCGACGTATCCTCGATGGAAAGCTCAACCTCGCTTCTCGTCCGATAGTCTGTGAAAAGATCGACTATCCATTCCATTATGGCCTGAGACCAACTGCCCTTCCCGAAGAGCTCGCACATTAAATCGGATATGGCTATAGCCAAGGCTATCAGCCAGCCGACATATGGTATGAGGACGGTTATTGCGAAAAGAATTACGGCATAGGCAATCATCATCGTCGCGTATAATCCCCCGACATACAGCCCAAAATTTCCCCCGAGCTCGATCGCAATCGCCATGAACGCATAGAAAGCAAGTATGCCCGTTATGATCCAGCCGATGATATTGAGCGCACTCCCGATCCGGTTCAGTTTGCCGATGATCCCGACTTTCGATATGGACACTTTCTGGAATACGCTTCTCAGGACCTTCCACGCAGCACCACCCATCTTTTCCACGGATGAGGCTTTTACGAATTTGTACACTGCATATATGCCGATTATCACCCTGCTCAGTATGTCAAAAGAATTGATCCCGTAATCGCTAATAGCTGTGAGGACCGCGGGCATTTCCGGCGCCGAGAAACTGAAATCTGACATCCCAATCCGAATCACTCGGGATTCTCCAGCTTCCCATGCGATAGAAAGCTGGATCATTGTCTCAAGATCTTCTGGGTTGAGGCTTTTTGCGGCACCCCAGCTCCTCAGCTCGCTCAGAATATCGTCGGTATCCGCAGATTCTCCGCTAGATGTGTCGACCCATGGCAACTTCAACGATTTGGTGACTATGACAGGCTCTGAGGTGACATCAAAGGACAACAAATTGCCACTGACAACACAGCCCGATGCAATGTCGTCCATGCTCCTTGATGCGGAACTGTCCTCGATCGCATTGATGATTGGTAGTATGCTTCCTGTAGGGAGGTTGTCAATTGCTTCCCCTATCATTTCTGTTGTCAGGGCGAGCATAGCCTCATGATTGTGCGAGAACGAACGAATATCTGAGTCGAAAGAAACATTGTGTTCTGACAGTATTTCTGGCATTTCCTCCAAGGTGGTCGTCGAATTCCTCAGGAAGACATATGACATGATCATGTTTACAAGCATCGTATTGTCGATGTCTTGACCATACAGCAATCCGACTTTAGTTCCATAGTTCTCCTCGACTATTAGTCCGCTGATCGAGAAACTCTCTCCGTATTTTGCGAGAGTAATGAAGTTCTCTTTGTAGTAGAGATGTTTGAATTCGAATTTTTGAGCATCGCCAACGGAATTCCCGTTAGAAGATATGGTGCCGTCAGGCTGCAAGGTGACATACTTATTGTTGTATCCCCTGAGTACCCATTTGTCTATCCCGAGCGGCTTGAGATAATATGTTATGAATTTCTCAGAGTCGCCGATCTTATCCGCAGTCGCCGTGATGCTCCCATCTGAGCCGACGCTCAGATACTTCCCATTTGCTGCTTTCATAGAAAGCATGCCAATCGGCCAGATATCCCATCTGTTCCATGCAAGATTGTCCCATTCCAATTTCTGCGAATCTCCGACTTCCGTCGAATTTGCCTTCAATAATCCCTGCGGGTCCACGGTCAAGTATAGGCCGTTGGATCCTTTCATCGCCTTCACTGGGATTTCGTCCGTGTTCCCATTGGCAAACCACAGCAACCTCGTTTCAAGCGAGATATTCAGAGGCGAGGACTGAGGATAATACATCTTGCCCCCAAGAGCAACTATCTTTCCGTTCTCTGACACAGGATAAAGCGGGACGAACAGCTTGTTTATCCCAGCGATTATTCCGAGCGCGGAGAGTTCTGGTTGCTGAGGGATGACATTCCCCAATGTGCTCAGCTTCCACAGCTGAGAGTCCTCACCGTTGAATGCTCCTTGCCAAATCACCGACCCCAGACCTTGGCTAAGATTGCCGATCTCGAGACATTTATCGCTGTTCTTTGAGATGATTTTATAATAGCCATCTTCGGCCGCCTCGATTTTCCAAAGCTGATTAGAGAGGCTTGTGGTAGGATTCTGCACCGCTAGCGCATCCTCGTCGAGACTCGAACCTTTGACCTCCAGATACTGACCGCTGTGCTTGGCCTTCAGTTTGAAATAGCCGTTGCTTGACTGCTCAATAATCCATAGCTCGTTGTCCTGCTCATCTATCGGACTTAGACGAGCTATCGCGCCATTGCTAAGACTCGCGTTCTCAATTCCTATGCAACCGTCTGTGTATTTTGAAACAAGAGAATAATATGCTGGTATTTTTAGCTCTAGAAGGGGAGTGAGCCTCAAATCCTGCTTGGAATCATCAAGTTGCCTCATCGGCTCAACATCGTCATACGGCCAGTCCCAGGACTGAATTGCAAGCTTGAGGTGCTCCGGATCTTCGGGCACAACCTGGAAATTGACATAAGTCGGGTTTCCACTCGTATTGATTTGGATGGTAAAGTTCGATTGAACATTAGTCCTCGAGAATGGTGAGATGTCTATCGCGTCATATACGCCGTCGCCGTCATTGTCAAAATCAAATGCATTCAATTTGCCATCGCTATCGATATCTGCAGGGACATTGTTTATCTCGAGAAAATCAGGAAGGTCGTCGCCATTCGTATCTGGATTTGTCGGATTCAAATCGTTCCAGACCTCGTAGGAATCGTTCAACCTATCGAAGTCCGTATCATTGTTCATCGGATCTGTTCCGATGATGGACTCGATAGAATCTGGGAGGGTATCGTTATCCGAATCACGAGTGTCAGTGGTGACATTCATCAAATGTCTTACAAGTTCTGATAGATGCGATGCGGAAGTCGGATTTTCAAACGTCGGTATCTCGTATTGAACGGCATCCTCATCAGTCGCCTCCACGATTGTTGAATGAAGAGATGTCGATATCAGTATGACAATCGAAAACAGCACAACGATCCGGGTCAGTCTAGAGAAAATACTGCTCCCCCCGGCAATAATAGATATCACATGATATTATGATTTTCATTGCCAGAGTGTTATCAAATTCGATAAATTAATTCAAAGACAGTAACGAATTCAAAAAGACCTGGTAAATAAAGTTGCAAAATATCAAGGCGGGCTCGGTGGGATTCGAACCCACCAAAGATACTGGCTGACCTCGTCGACGTACAGAAATTGGGCATTCGAACCCGGTGATTAGCCTAGGCTTTTATCCATCCGTCTCAAACTCCCATTAGAACCTTGAAATATAATTGACATCAATAGTTGATATCGCGAATCGCCTCTGAGCGATTCTTTGGGAGGAATATTGCGCCTTCGCCAATCATCTCCTTCCTTTGGGAAGACTTTCAATCCAAGTCTTAGGTATTGTCCATGTGAATTTCTATGGATTTTCGGCTCGATAATCCTAAAGGATTCTTCACATAACTGGTCGGTTTGCCCAGTGGAGGTACGCAAATGGCGTATAATGCAATAAGCGTTGCAATCGATCAATTGAGAAAGATTTCGATAGGCCGACCTGACAAAGTCCAGATCTTCGATCTTTACCTTGATCGATCAGTCTTGAGTAGAAAAAGTATCTTTTTGAACCGTATCTTTCAGATTGAGATGATATATCATCCCAGTCACTTTCTTATTGTAATAAAATGATGTTCCGTTATCTTTGAATGTGTTGACTTTTTTAAAACCATATTTTTCGTAGAATCTCCAATTGCTTCCTGTGTTTTCAGTGTATAAAGAAATCGAGGTAGCCCCTTGCATTATTGCATCTTTGACGAATCTATCCATTAGTCCTTTTCCAGCTCCTTTGCCTTTATACTCTGGATCGACAAGGAACAAATCGACGTATGCATCACTCCTTGGGTTATTCAGAGCGACTTTTATTTCAGTGAGGATGAACCTAAGAAATGTCATGGCTCTGTTTCCAGATTCCTTTAGGCTCCCAGTCAACATCATTCTGGAGAACATAGATAATTCTGTCAATAACGAAGTGAAAGCGAAAGATCTTTTCGATCCTGGCCTTATCTCGCCATAAAGCATTCCAATTACTTTGCCTCCCTTGGACTCGCAAGCGACTTCGGCCCAATTCGAATTCTCGACCGAAATCTCCACATATGATTGGATCAACATTCTCTTTTCCGCTTTGACTGCGACCCAGTCAGGAACCGGCCACGTGCTTTGAGTGATCTCTGTGCAACGCGAAGCATCTTCTGGGACATACTTGCGGAATATGAATTGATGCGATTCCATCTCATCCCTATTTGCGATTCACTTCGATAAGAGCCTATCGCTTCTCATCCTTTTTTGATTTTATCCAGTAAAAAGCTAGCGGGCTCGGTGGGATTCGAACCCACCAAAGATACTGGCTGACCTCGTCGACGTACAGAAATTGGGCATTCGAACCCGGTGATTAGCCAAGGCTGACCGTCCATCGAGAAGGCTTCGATGCAGAGGATTCTTAATCGGGCCTATTCTTCATCGATATCGCATCGTTCGGGCAAGCAGGAACGCAAACGCCGCAGCCGAAGCACTTCTCCTTTTCATACCTCAAGCATCCGTCCACCATGCTCCTCGCTTTGAAGTGGCACTTATCTACACAGAGTCCGCAGTCGTCGCACTTATCGTCGTCTAGGGCGGCGATCATCTCAGACGAGATCACATAATCGCTGAACCCAAATTTCTGCATCGCGGCGAAAGAATGGCAGCAGCACGAGCAGCAGCTGCAGATGTACTGCGGCTCCTTCCCGCCGATGTCGTAATAGGTTACATGGATGAGCCCAGCCTCGTGCGCTCTCCTAATGGCATCGAGCGCCTGCTTCAGTGAGACTTCTTTCCCCCGTCCTTTCTCGATCTGCTCATCAGCTCCTTCGTTCATGTAGATACAGGTGTCAATTGGAGCGTTGCACCTCTTCACTCTAGTCCTGCATTCGCAGTCAATAATTGCGATCCTGTATGCCTTGCGTAGCAGCTTCTCGAAGTTGTCTAGACAAAGTATCTTCTGCTTACCCTCGACGGTGAAGTTGACAGTGACGGTCACACCCCTCATCTCGGTGGTGTACTTCCTCACTTCCTCCTCTGGCCAGAATTCACCGTTTGACATAAGTCCCTAACCTCGAAATAAAGCTCGCAGATATTAATCTTCTCAACACGGTTCATCGATTCTGCTCCTGTCCAGTAAAAGCAAGGCGGGCCCGGTGGGATTCGAACCCACGTCGTCGGCTCCGAAGGCCAAAAGGATATCCAAACTACCCCACGAGCCCGTATTGTTCCGAATGTTGAATGAGAAGCCCTGCTAAAAGCATTTCCAGAGAATAAGGTGCCAAAGGCCTTATAGAACACATCGTTTTCAATAGCTGCTTAATATGGGAAAACATTTACAGCGATTGACCGATTGGGCATTTACTTCGGACAATAGATTCTATCTGCTATTCCTGATTGTAGCTGTCACTTTTTTCGGGATAATATCATCAGTCTGGATACTAGCTATCGGCGGCTTCACATCTTCCTTCATGTTCCTGCTTTTCTATTTGACGATACTCAGGCGGCGACCTTGATTAAAAGCGTTAGAGCTAACGCGAACTCTTAAGAATGTGTCTTGCAAGATCTGTCTTGCAGAGATTCTCAAGTTCCTCCAACAGCAGAACCGCATCATTAGCATAATTGGAGACCACCACAACTCCGTGCCCTTCCAGTAGAATAGCATTGCTGCCTTCTCGAATCTTTTCTACTACCGCCTTCGCGAGCTCTTCGGAACCGGGCGACTTCAACCCGACCAGAGAGAATCTCAATCGCGACGACTCGACGAACAATTGCTCAGGAAGCGTTTTTTCTGAGGCGTACGCCACGGCCATTGGTGGATGAGCATGTATGACCCAATTATTTCCCTGAGCGGCAGAATGAATTGCAATATGCATCGGGAGCTCTGCCGACGGCTTCGGGCCTTGTATTAGTTCTCCCGAAAGACTGACCACAGAGAGATCATTGACATCGAGTTCGGACAATGTCTTGTGCTGTTTGGATGGTGTTATGAGGATCCTCATATCTGGGAGACTGGTGCTTATGTTCCCTCCAATCGATATCGTAAGGCCTTTTTCGCTGATCTTCTTCGCGAGAGAAACAAGAGTCACTCGGGGGTCTGTCATATCCAATTCTAGATGAGTCAATCAATTATTATCCTTTGTTTTGTTCGATAGTTCCGACCTAAGGAGATTGACCAGTCCGCCAGCCTTGAATATCTCAGCAATAATCGGGGACAGCTTCTTGATTTCAAGACTATTCTTTTCGTCTTCCTTTTTAAAAATCCTGTTATGCTCGATATCAATGCAGACTTCGTCTCCCTTATCGAACTTCTTCGAGCAACCGGGGCATGTTATGACTAATATGCCTTGATTCACTGCATTTCTGAAGAAAATCCTCCCAAAGGATTCTGCTATTACAGCTTGAACGCCTGCAGCTTTAAGGGCGATAGCCGCTTGCTCCCTGCTCGATCCTATTCCAAAATTCCTCCCCGCAATCACGATATCCCCCTTGGAAACACTAGAGGCGAATGCGGGGTCTGCTCCTTCCATGACATGTTTCGAGAGAAAATCTGCAGAATAGTTGTCAAGATATCTGCCTGGGATGATCATGTCGGTGTCTATATTATCCCCGAACCTCCAGACCTTTCCGCATATCATGACAGATACCTCCTCGGATCGGCAATCTTTCCTTCCAGCGCACTTGCCGCCACAGTCGCCGGGCTAGCGAGGAATATCTTTGCATCGCTTGAACCCATCCTGCCCTTGAAGTTCCTGTTGCTCGAGGATATGCAGATCTCCCTCTCCCCCAACACTCCCTCGTGAGCCCCGAGACAGGGTCCGCATCCGGGATTTGTGACGATCGCGCCTGCCTTGACAAGCCTCTCCAGGATCCCTTCTCTTGCTGCAGCCATGTATATCGAAGATGATGCAGGGGTGATTATGAGGCGCGTGCCCAGATGGATCCTCTTACCGGACAGGATAGAAGCCGCAACGGCGAGATCTTCGAGCCGCCCGTTAGTGCAAGAGCCGATGAAGGCCTGATCAATCCTCATGCCCTCCACATCGACCACGGGGACAACATTATCGACTGAATGTGGGATTGCAACTACAGGTTCAGCCCTCTTCGCGTCAATCTCCACAATTTTGGCATATTTCGTATTCTCATCAGGTTTTACTTCAGAGGGAACTATTGCACTTTTTGCTCCCGTCTCAGCCGCCATGTTGCACAGGGTCATCCTATCTGCAAGGTTGGATTTGTTGAAGAAACTTCCATGGAACTCGATGCAGCAGTAATCTGCCCCCATCGCGCCGAGCTTGCCGATCATGAGAAGAGACAAATCCTTCGCGAAGATTCCTTTCTCCGGATTGCCTTGTATCGTGAATTTTATGCTTTCGGGAACCCTGAGCCAGAGGGATCCTTTGGCCCATACAGACGCCATGTCCGTAGCACCTATGCCTATTCCCAAAGCCCCTACCGCTCCGTATGTCGTCGAATGAGAGTCCGTACCGAGCACGAGCATGCCCGGCTTGACAAGCCCTTTCTCTATAAGCACCTGATGGCAGACTCCCAATCCGACATCGAAGAATTTCTCGATGCCGTAGTCTGCGACTATCTTCCTCACTGCTCTTTGCGCATTCGCGGAATTGACCGTATTGGCAGGAACTCGATGGTCAAGGACAATAGCTATCGATGCGGGATTTGCTATCTGCTTCGCCCCTATCTCGCGGAAAATCTGATTCACGAGGAATGCGTTGTCGTGCGACATTGCGAGATCGGGAGATGCATCGATGATATCTCCCGCCTTGGGATTGTCTTTTCCCGACGCTCTTGCAAGTATCTTCTCGCAGACGCTCTTCCCTGACATGTTAGCCTTAAAGCGAATGATTGCTCGGATATTTTAGATTGCCCTGAGGGCCGTTTGCCATGTGCAATTTTCACATCACAAATGATATCATGGTTCACAGTAGGTTTATTTCTCATCAATGGCCTATACAAAACGATTAGATGCGGACAATCCTCCAGGGGAAGGCAGGGAGCGATATCCTGCTGCTTGGAAATGAGGCTATCGCACGAGGCGCTTTAGAATCGGAAATCGCCATCGCCACAACCTATCCGGGGACGCCTGCTTCCGAGATCGGGGATTCTATTGCACGCGTCGCGCCTGATGTGGGGGTATATTTTGAATATTCCGTTAATGAGAAGGTCGCGCTCGAGGTCGCGATAGGCGCGTCTCTCGCAGGACTCCGAGCTATAACGAGCATGAAGCATGTCGGGGTGAACGTCGCGGCGGATGCCTTGCTATCCCTCTCCTACATGGGGATTGACGGCGGCCTCGTGCTCGTGACCGCGGACGACCCCTCTTGTCACTCTTCTCAAAATGAGCAGGATAATCGCTATTACTCCCGGATTGCGAGCCTTCCTTTGCTAGAACCTTCAAATCCTCAAGAATGCTATGAAATGGTAAAAATTGCTTTCGAACTGTCAGAGAAGCTATCTCTGCCAGTAATAATTAGAGAAACGACGCGGATTGCGCACATGGCAGGAATCGTCAAAGTAGGGGAGATCAAGAAGAACAGCCGGACCGGAATGTTCGACCGGGAGCGCCAGTACATCCTCCTGCCCGCGGTTGCGAGAAGGAAGCATGCGGAGCTGCTCCAGAAGATGGATGTTGCCAGGAGGATTTCGGAATCGTCGGAACTCAACAAGATCTTTCAGATAGGCAAGAAATCAAAATGGGGTATCATCACGTCCTCCGCGGGGTTCAATTATGCAATGGAGGTCTGCAAGGATATTCCCCTCGATATTGAGATCCTTAAGATCGGTTTCAGCCATCCTTTGCCCGAGCAGAAGATAGCCTCCTTTTTGAAAGATAAGGACAAGGTGCTCGTCGTGGAGGAATTGGAGCCCCTGCTCGAGAATGATGTGAGAACGATCAAGGAACGGGAAGGCTTGAAGACTGAGATATTGGGAAAAGCGACAGGTCATTTCTCGGCCCTTTATGAGTATACTCCCGACATCGTGCAGAGCGCTGTAGAATGCGTGTTTCTCGGCAAAAGACCTGAAGCTGAAAGAATACCCGCCTCTGCTCCTGATCTGCCCGTGCGTCCCCCTATAATGTGCCCGGGCTGCCCTCATTCGGCGACATATTACGCGGTCAAAATCGCCACAAAGGGGAGGGCGATATTCCCGAACGACATCGGATGCTATTCGCTCGGCGCAGTCGCCCCTTACAAAATGGGCGACACTATGCTGTGCATGGGTTCATCTATCGGCATAGCGGAAGGGCTGTCGAAAAGCCTCGAGGACCCGATAATCGCATTCATAGGCGACTCGACCTTCTATCACGGCGGCATGCCCGCGCTTGCCAATGCGGTCCACGGCGGACACAAGATGATGGTCATAATTCTGGATAATGGGACCACGGCGATGACAGGACATCAACCTCACCCGGGCTCGAATGTGAACGCCTTTGGAGAATCCGCACCTGCGCTTCATCTGGAGAAGGTCATTGAAGGATTCGGAATAGATATCGTCAGAGTCGTCGACCCGTATGATTTCAAGAACACGGTCAATGCGATCACGGAAGAGCTCGAACAGAAGGCTCTCTCCATCATCATCGCCCGCCGAGCCTGCGCACTGTTAGAGATGGCCGAGCGCGGCAAAATCCTCGGCAGGAGAAGGACGATAGATCAGGAGAAGTGCAAGAAGTGTGGCTCCTGCATTGATGGGCTCGGCTGCCCGGCGATATCCCGTCAAGATAATATCTACTCGATCAACGAAATATTGTGCATCGGCTGCGGGGTATGCAACCAGATCTGCCCGCATTCGGCGATAGGGGTGAAGAAATGAGGACGGACATTTTCCTCGCAGGGGTGGGCGGACAGGGTATACTGTCATTCGCACGAGTGCTCGGCGTCCTCGGGCTCATGAGAAAGATGAATGTGGTCATCGGGGAGACACATGGCATGGCGCAGAGGGGCGGCTCAGTGACCGCGACCGTGAGATACGGGGATGTCTATGGTTCGATAATCGGCATCGGGAAGGCAGACCTGCTCGTCGGCTTCGAGCCTCTCGAGGCTGCGAGATATGCAAGGATACTCTCCCCCAAGGGGACGGCTATTGTCAGTACCTCTCCGATCGTGCCCTATTCTATCTCTGCGACTCGGGGGAAATACCCGGAGACTCAGGACTTGATAGGCATCCTCAGGAACAGAGGGAACATGGTGATTGCATTCGATGCGAACGAAATTGCAGAGAAGGTGAAGTTCATATTGACCGCGAACTCCGCACTTCTCGGAGCGGTAGCTTCGACAGGTAAAATCGATGCTCAACTCGAGGACTTCAGGAGCGCGATCAAGAAGACCGTCCCAAGGAAAGCGAAGGAGAATCTCGCCGCATTCGATCTCGGATACGAGATTGGCAGGAAGGTCGCTGAGGAACAGAAAATCACGGATTCTGGCAAGAAAAAATGATCTATCAGACCTTAATGGTCAAGATTTTATAAAGGGAAGCCATGTTAGGAAAAGCACTGGGCCCATGGTCTAGTGGCTATGACGGCGCCCTTACAAGGCGCAGATCACCGGTTCGAATCCGGTTGGGCCCACTGATCTCAATTTGATTTCGTGCTTCTCTAACAATCGCGTATGGTTTATCTCTTCTTCTTCTTTTTCGCTTTCTTCCTCACGACCTTTTTCTTCACTTTCTTCTTTGCTCCTCCGCCACCGACCATCTTGAAGACCTTCGTGCCACACGATGGGCATTTGCCGGTTACAGCCTTGCGCTTGTTCTTCATTGTCACAGGCTTGACTTCAGACTTCACTTTCTTCCTGCACTTCACACAATACATCGTTTCAGATACCATTTTTTTCACTCCTTTCCACTAGAATAACTGTGCTATTGCATCGCATTTCTGCTATTTGACGATATTCAATACCCTTCCCCAAGGCGAAATTACGGTTAATTCACGGTCTATTGACGGTTTGACCCTTCGTAGAAGAGGGGCGATTCAACAGCCTGCTTTCTGCTTGGAAATCATGAGATATATGTATTGAATTCCTATCTACTGGCTCATAGCATTTATCTGAACTGAAAATGAGGAGGGAAGGAATATATATCTCGCAAACCGCCATAGTCCCCAATACGGTGGGTAAATGGGGCTTCTTGACAAGATGAAAAGCGTAGGAACTGCCATGACTGGCGGTGCGGCGAAAGTGAGCTTAGAATACCCTCATCAGGTTATGAAGGTGGGAGATTCGATACCGGTGAAGGTGACCGTGGTCTCGACCGGCAAAGAGGTCAAGTCCGGCGGAGTCTTCGTTGATGTGCATGCTTTCGAGAGCGGGCAGGTCAAATGCAAGCACTGCGGACAGATGGCCACAGTAAGCAACCAGACTGTGAAGCAGGCGATATCTATTGCGCCCGCATTTGTGCTTCAGCCGAACGAGACGAAAGTCTTCGAATCTACCATACAGATACCGATGGGACAGTCGACCTACAACGGCCAAGTCAGACACGAATGGAAGATCAGGGGCAGGCTCGATGCTTTCGGCAACGACCCTGACTCGGGATACCAGGTCATAGAAGTAAGATAAGGATTCATGCATTGGCCGATTTTGGGCTGCCCGTATCTCCAAATCCTTTTCCCTCTTTCTAATTACCTCTATTTTCCAATACCCCTCAATAAGGCTCATAACCGAATATTGCGGTTCATGCCTGAGGTGGTATTATGGCAAGCCCGAAGTTTGAGAGCCGTAAGGCGGCTGATTTAGCGTATATCGAGCACAGAGGACCCTATGATAAAGTGCCCTGGGAGGCATACATAGAGCGACTTTATGGTTGGGCCAAGAATCAGAAGGTAATGCCGGGTTTCTACCCGATGGGGATATACCTTGACGAACCGAGAACATGCGACCCTATGAATTGCAGGAGCGAGATAGCAATCCCCTTCAAGGGAAAGGCGAAGGAAGAGGCGGGAATCAAGATCAGACACATGCCCGCACTCAAGGTGGCCACAATATCCCACAAAGGCCCGGGTAGTGAGTTCCAGAACACATACAATACCTTGACGAGCTGGATCGACAAGAAGGGATACATATTGGCAGGTCCTCCAATGGAGGTCTACTCGAAGAAGCCGGAAGTCATGAACGGGGTGACAATCCTCTATGCAAAGGTCATGATGCCTGTGAAGAAGAAATGATGAGCCCCATCAAGATTGCCCATTAAAAATATGTCCGATGTAGCCTATC
>JAOUEZ010000104.1 GCA_029858465.1 Thermoplasmata archaeon
CAATGGTCATCAACCTTCTCAGAACATTCAGATGAGCAGCCCGATTTCGATTCTCTAGCGAATCCTCTCGAGAGAAAATGCACCAAGAATCAGTGATGCATTTGTGTGTTTGAACTCGACCCAATCCCTAGTCTGCACTTCTCCAATGCCGATTACCGAAAGATAAGTCTTCTGTTTGTCAATCTTGATCATAATAGATCCATCCATGAGATGCTGGATCGATTCTATCTGCTGCTCAGTATGCATTCCTTTTTCAAGGGCGAACATGCCAGTCGAAGAAAAATCCCTGATGCTTCTCGTCATTGCTTGGACAAATTTCGTCGTCTCCATCTCATCTACATGGGATATGCTTGTCGACAATGAGAGATACGCAAGCTTAAAGCTCGCATAATCCCCGTTTCGCACGTCCCCTGTCAGCCTATCGATGGCTCCAACTATTCCTGCGAAATCGTCCGGACCTTCGACTTTCACATAGTCATTTGCTCCTATATGCTGGTCCTTTTTTCCGCCTGATCCAGAGGTTGCGTCTATCCATCTAACAAGACCGACGTGCTCGGCCTCGAGGAAGTCTGGCATTACAGGAGCGAAATCCTTTGCAATGTCGACAGGTGACCGCGAGGTTGTGACTATTATCGCTGGGACCCCTTTCCTCAGACCATCGGCGATGAACGACATGATGCCGATCTCCTTTCCGGAAAAGGGTGGGCCGACGAATAGGACACTCGATCCTTTCGGCAGGCCGCCCAGGAAAAGGTCGTCAAGCCTCTTCGTTCCCGTGCCTATCTTTCCTGATGCACTTATTATCATCCGAGGCCCGATATCGAAACCTATCTCTTGTTCGTCGCCCAATGCCGAGCGGTATGCTTTGATCCTTGCAGCTCTCTCCTTTTCCGTTAGAGCCTTTTCTCTGAATTCTATTGCCTGCTCACGATGCCTCATATCTTCGCTTTTTTCTGTGCCCTCAGGAAATCCAGATTCGATCGACATTAACTTTTCCTCGATCGATCTTGCCCGCTCCCTGAGCTCCGCTTCCTTCATCTTATGCTGGTAATTCTTTGCGGACAAGGCCTTGTCGAGTTCCAGAAGATCCTTTCTTTTGCTCTCGATCTCCTGCTTTTCCTTCGAGAGTCTTTCCATCAGAGATCTTGCGCTCTGCTCCTTTGATTCTATCGAAGATGAGATGCCTTGAAGCTCCTCGCTTTTTTTCGCGATCTCGAGCTCTCTTATGGACACTCGATCAATCATTGCATGATATCTATTCTTCTTTTCCTGAGCTTCTTGCCTGAGAGAGTCGATTTCCATAATCTTCTGAGCCAGGTCCTCTCTTCCCAGGGCTATCTCCTTTTCTATCCTGTCAAGCTCGGATTCTTTTTGGATGAGCTCCTTTTCCTTTGCTTCAGCGACTTTCAATCTTTCTTCCGCGCTCTTTAATTTCAGATCTGTCTCTTTGGTCGTCTGGTCTGTCTTCAGTTTCGATTCATAAAGCATTGTCTCGCTCTCTGCGAGCTTTTTCTCTTTTTCATGAAGTTTGTTTTCCCAGCGTCGCAGACTCGCGACCTCTTCTTCCGAGGTCAGCTTCGAACTCTCGGCGCTTCGAAGGTGCATCTCCATGGAGCTCTGTCTGAGCTGCATCTCCTTTTCCTTTGCGGCAAGCAATTTCTGCTCTTCCAGTAGGCTATCCCTGCTGACTCTCAGAGACATCAGCTCCTCCTCGATAATTTCGTGCTTCTCCTTGAGCTGCTTCTCCATCGATCTCAGCGAGGATTGTTCCAGCTGGAATTTCTCGAAATCGTCCTGGAGTTGAGATTCTTTTTTGCTTAAGGCGAGCGTGATCGCCTCTAGCTCCCTCTCCTTTGAAGTGATCTCTATCTCCCTTTCCTGAATCCTCCTTTCGACGGCTTTCAGATTCATGGATTCGACCGAGATCCTTTCGGCCTCCTCCTTGGTCTTAGTATTTCGTTTAGAGAGCTCCTCCTTGACCCTGTCCACCTCAGCCTTCTCCTGGTCGATCTCGGCCTTGATATCAGAAATCGCTTTCTCATACGTCTCCAGGCTGATCTCTCGGTCAACGAGTGCCCTCTCCTTGAAATTGATTTCCTCTTCCTTCCTCTCAAGGTCCTCTCTCTGAGAGAGCATCTTGAGATCGCTTGCCTTGAGTATCTCTCTCTCAAGAACCGAAGTCGAAGTTGACATCAGATGCATCATCGATCCGGAGAGCTGGATGCATACCGCGCTACCCAGATAAACAAGAGGCAGGATGCTGAATATCTCGTCGACATCTATCAGGTACGGTCCTGCCATTATAGCGAAGGGTATCAGAGCTGACACCATCGCTATCGTCTTCCTGCGGCTCATCCCCTCCCATATCATCGCGATAGAAAACATCGAAAGGGAAATCCCGACGAACGAGACTGGGAAAATCCAGAGACCTGTCCCGATCTCGAGATATCCTGCCTCGTCGAGTATTATCAGTGCAATCATGAGGAGAGGGATGGTCATCGATATGTAGGAGACCATGAAATGGTTCGACATCCTGTCGGCAAGGAACGGCTGCCATTTCAGGTAGACAACCATAATCGACATGAAGGCTCCTGCGAAAAGGGGTATGAACCATTTCGATGAATCCAGCCAAGAGAGCCCCGGATCAATCGAAATAAGATACGCAATAATGGCTGCGATTGCGAGAAGAACAGCGGTCACAGTGCTCAGAAAATGGGAGGCCCTGCCAAACTTCAGCTGTATGAGGGCGGCTCTTCTGGCGCGCTGCGAGGAATACTCCTGTTCTGCTGATCGCCCTGACGGTCTCTTTGAAGAGGACGACTTCCTCCCATAACCGGACTTTCTAGATGGCAACTATCAGCACACCCCTTAGCAATAGCCAGTGCTCCCTTCTAGGGCTTACTATCGCAAGGAGGATACTTAAACATTGAGATAATGGCGATGTGTTTTGGGACAATGTCTGATATTCGCATGAAGATTTATTACGGTCTCTATCAATCGGCCGAAAGACAACATGGAAAAAGATAGCAGCACGAGCAGAATCCGCGTAGCGATGATAATCGAGCTATCGTCATATTCCAAAATCATCCCTTTCCAGAACCCGGGGGGCATGGGGACGATAGTGCCTCTTTGGATCGAGGGATTGGAATCGCTCGGATGCGAGGTGACGGTCGACAGGGCTGACTTCGATTACGATATTCTGCACCTCCATAATCCCCTTGTGAAATCGATCTATCTCGGAATAATCGCGAAGATGAGAAACAAGAGAATAATCGTTCATGGACACCATCTGCCAGAGCTCATCAAGGGCGGGTTCAAAGGAGGAAGGTTGCTTTACCCGATATACAAGCGATACAGCAGATTCTTTTTCAATCTTGGTGATATGGTCATTGCCCCCAGTCCCTATGCGATGAGGTCCCTGCAGGAGCTCGGCGCAAAAGGGCCGTTCACGGTGATTTTCAATGGTGTTGACCGGAAAAGATTCGTCGCGAATCCCGAATTCGGAGTGGAATTCCGAAGGAAATACAATGTGAAAGATGACGAGTTCCTGATTGTGAGCGTCGGTCTGAGGATACCTCGGAAAGGCGTCGATACTTTCGTAGAGACGGCGATTGAGTTCAACAAACAGCATCCGAATTCAAATGTGAAATTCGTCTGGATAGGCGGCAGCGAGCCGCTTCTCATCGATGCATTACCCGAGGGAAAGCTTCCGGACAATGTGACATTCACGGGATATGTGCCGTTCGACATGCTTCTCGGAGGCTATTCGACCGCGGACGCCTTCCTACTTCCAACAAGAGCGGAAAGCTACGGAAATGTCGTATTGGAAGCCGCGAGTTGCGGCCTCCCTGTAATCCTGAGAGATATTCCCGCCTTTGACGGATGGCTTTCCGAGGGAAAGGATTGTCTGAAATGCAAGACTGTAGAAGATTTCGCGAGAGCGGTCGATCTCGTTTGGCGCGATGATACAATGAGAAATATGCTCCGCGCTGGGTCAGAGAAGCTTGCGGAGCTGCACGACATCAACAATACTGCGAGAAAGCTCTATGAAGTATACCGAGAAATGATGTGCAAATCCAGATGAGGGGACTATAGCAGTTCCTTGAACTCGGCGACGAGCTCCGGATATTTCTTTTCCAGTGCTTGGAATATCGCGAGCGTCGACAGTTTCTCGATGCCTATTTCGCTCAGCGCACTGACCACTTTATCGAGGGTCTCATCGGACAATTGCACAAGCTTCTCCTTAGCCATCCAATTGCGGTACAGCCTGTTCTCCATCTCGTCTCTCCAGCCCTTCTCATACCTCTGCAGGCTTTTCTCGGAGAAATCGTTCTCCTTCACAGCGGCTGAGAGAACGGCGCCCGCGACCTTTCCGGCGATGCATCCGTTCGATATACCCCCGCCTGTTATGGGGTCGATTTGCCTCGCTGAGTCTCCGACAAGAAGGAGATTGTCGGTGACGGTTTTTTCAATAGGCGCGCAGATCGAGACCGCGCCCGCGACCATGTCCAACGGTTTCCCGTTATGGAGCCTCTTGTCCTTGGCGATGAACCTGTCCAGCGCCTCCTTGATCTCCCCGGGCTTCTTTAGCTGTTTCAGCTGTATTCCCAGGCCGACATTCGCCGTATCCTCGCTCTTCGGAAATATCCAGACATATCCGCCCGGTGCTGCGCTTCCGAGAGTGAATTCGCAATAATCCGGGTCTATGTCGATATTTGTAAGCCTGTATTGGAAACATGATGTGATGTCTTCCTGAGAGAGTGTGGTGTCAATTCCTGCCCAACGTCCTATCTGCGATTCGAACCCATCTGCACCGACGACACACTTCGCGCGAATCTGGAAATCCCCGTTCGGCCCGGTTGCCTTGACGCCGATGACCTTGCCGGCCTCTTTGATCAAGCCCGTGGCCGCGGTTTTTAAGAATATGTTCGCCCCCTCGTT
>JAOUEZ010000105.1 GCA_029858465.1 Thermoplasmata archaeon
GTCTATCACAATCTCGGTGCGCGTGACTCGCTAAAGACGTCCATCGCCCATTTGACAATCTACATGAGGATGCTACTTGGCATCTATGGCAAGATACCTCACTGTCTCGCGCTTATCAAAGGCGCAATGGCCGACGAAAGAAATATCTCGAAGAACTCACGAGAGGTTGATGGCGAAATCGGCCTCTTAGTAGTCGATTCCACTCATAGGAGGATGGGAATTGGTAGGCAGTTAATAGACAGCTTTCTCGGGCATGCGAAAAAGAAAGGAGCAAGGAAGATTTCCGTGTACACAATTGATCCTGGGAGTGATTGGAGATTCTATGAGCACTATGGCTTCAGGAAGTACAGTTCTTTCCGCGACAACTTCATGTCTTTGGTACAGAACGAGGAAGTAAAAGGGATAATTTACGTGTTCGACATCGGACGGAGAGAGTCTTCCCGTTTTCAAGAATAAGCCTTATCTCCTGATTAGAAAAGACCATAGGGAAGGAAAGGCGATTCCGGAACGGGGAGATTTAATTGGGTGAGTTCATTGTCAGTCCGAAATGCGGAAACAAGAACCTTGACTTAGTTGAGATTTTGGGAATCTCTGGAAGCCCCGTTGAGAATAGCAATACCGACCGCCTGGTCAAACTGGTGCTGGGTTCAACTGGGTTGAAGTCAGAGTTCATCAAGCTTTCCGACTGCAAGATCGAGCCGTGTAACGCGTGCATGGTGGATGACCCGAAATGGGGAAGGATCTTTCCATGTCAGCTTGACAATCAGTGCATAATACAGGATGATTTCCAGAAGATAAGGCCGAAGCTCCTAGAAACCGATGCGCTAGTAATCGGGGGATATCCCTCCTATGGTTTTGTCGATGCTAGAACCAAGACCTTCCTCGAAAGATTATTCGCGCTAGACCATTGTGCATTCCAGGAGAAGCCCCTTATGACGGGTAAGCTGGGCGTATCCATAGCAGTATGCAACACCATCGAGGATGGAAAGACCGCCGCAGGACAGATCGAACACATGTTTCGCAACTTACGTATGATACCGATAGCCAAAATCGTTGCTAAAGGCTCTTTTCCCTGCAGATTTAGGAGAGAATGCAGAGTAAGACATCTAGAACCTGTACCTCTTGCATCTCCTGAGGGCATAATACGCGACCCTCTCAGCGACAAAGAGGTTATCAAGGAAGCTCAGACCGCGGCTCGAATAATCAGAGAAACGCTCGAAGTACGTCGAAAGAAGGGATGAAATATCCAACCGCGTTGCATAAGTCGCAAGACTCCCCACCCCTCCGAGAGAAACGACGCCTCGGCGCTCGGTTGGACCGCTATTTGACAAACATGGTAAACAAAGAAAGAATCATGAAGGGGTTTAGCTCCGATCTCAATCCGTATTGATTGAACGCGAAGAATGATTCACTGGCTTGACGCAGGTTCAAATCCCGCTGGGGCCACTCGTTCTCAGGAAAAACCCTTAAACTCACAATTGGGTGCGGAAAGGAGAGGAAGTGGACATGGCACTCAATATGACTTTTCGTAGCTATTTTTCATAAATTATAGCAAAACCACCTGCACTATATAGAATGTTAATTATCTCCTTTTCTTGGTTGTTTTTTAACCATTCATTTGCTTTTACTTCAGACGAGCAATATTTTACTTGTTTCATTATGTCTTATATGTCTTATCTTAATTAAAAGCATTTTTAGAGTTGGATTCTTGTGTTCCAGCTTCCTCCTGAGTATTTTTGGGATCATTCTCATCGTTATGGGTCACGAGGAATTTAGCGAACGGAATGAGCGAATTCTCTCTAGGAATATCAGAATGAATTCGAGGACGAAGAATTCAGATAGCGATTTCAGTGATGCCTATTTAGAATACATGAAAAAGAAAAGCCTTGAAAGGGATATATAGCTCCACCCTCAATTCTTTTTAATTGAAATCAAAAAAAGAAAGTCTGGCTAGAAGAGGGTTCAAATCCCTCTCCCCCCGCTTTAGAATTGATTTAGACTCAATTGCGAATTGGCGCAACATCCCAATTGGTGCAAGTGATCAAAATCTAAAAAATATTGATTATCTGAGAAGCTGGCGGTAGTATCTGCATGATTTGCATTCGAGTTTGCCGTTCGTCTCGACTAATTTCACATGCTTCTGTTGTTTGGCGCACTCAGGACATTCTTCGTCGACATAGCCGTCGATTTTGTCTTTCTTCTTCATATTGGGTCCCAAGGCCTATCTAATCAAAGTCGTATTTTAACTCTTCCTACCTTGGAGAATTCCGATAGAATGAATTATTATTGAAGTGATATTTTGAAAATCGATGCGATAATACCTTATCCCAGTTCTTATTACTGTTAACTTGTCGAATCAACCGGTATCTTTGAAGGGGAGAATCCGATTGAAAAAGGTTATGATAGTCGACGATGAGAAGGCAGTCGTAGATTTATTTGATGTCATCCAAGAAGTATGTGATTTTCAGCTCATAGCTCAGGCGTATTCGGGAGAAGATGCCGTTGAGACATACTCGAAACTGCGGATGAAGCCAGACCTTATAATTATGGATCAGAGGATGCCAGGCATCGATGGAGTAGAAGCATCCAAGAAGATACTCAGTATTGACAAGAGTGCCAAGATTCTTTTTGTCAGTGCCGATCCAAAGGTTGAGGATTCGGCTATAGAAGCGGGTGCCAAGGGCTTCATAAGAAAGCCATTCGGTCTTAAGGAACTCGAGCATGCGATCAAGACCGCAATGGAGGAAAAGTAGCCCCGGGCAGATTCGAACTGCCGTCTCGGGCTCCAAAGGCCCGAATGATTGACCACTACACTACGGGGCTTTTTCGTTAAGAGAAACAATTTGCCTGATAATATCCTTTGCCAGATAAAACCATCATCGCACGACTTATGGTCCCTGAGATATCATGCCTTTCAGATGAATCGGTGAGCAATCATTGATCTTGACGGTCGCACTTGCACCGAGTGAGATACCTTCTTCAATTATTATCTGCTCATAATTTTCACTTCGGGAAATCATCGTTCCATCCGTGCCCTTTTCCGTGACAATCACGGGAATGACCCGCCCGATCTTCTTTCTATTCTTCTCAAGCGAGACATCGAACCGTTTCCTTGTCAGTTCCCTGGATCTGTTCTTTGCTCTCCAGCCAGGGACTCTTCCGCTAAGTATTGAAGCCTTCGTCCCGGGACGGGGACTGAATCTTGTTATATTCACTATGTCCGGCCTGATGTCCTCGATAAGAGCCATGTTGAGCAGATGGTCATCCTCAGTTTCACCTGGATATCCGACAATGAGGTCGGTCGAAAGCGTTATGTCAGGATACATTTCGCGGAACTTTCTTACAATGGTTCGGAAATCTTCGGCAGTGTGTCCTCTGTTCATATCTGTTAGAATTCGGTCACTCGCAGATTGAACCGGCAAGTGGAGGAATTTGAATATCTTGTCCGATGAGTAGACCTCCAATAACTCATCAAGAATCGGCAATACAGACTTAGGGTTCATCATTCCGATTCTGATCTTCATGTTTCTCTCAGTGTTTGTCAGTCTTCTTATCAGCTCGGGAAGAGGTGAGCCGATATCCCTGCCGTATGCCGCAGTATCCTGGGCCGTCAGCTGAATTTCCTTGGTTCCAAGAGAAAAATCAATACGTGATATCCCATCGATGATTGCCTCGATGCCCCTGCTCTTTATATCGCCTCTTGCAGATCTTGTAATGCAATAGGCGCAATTCCCCAAGCATCCGCTTGCTATCGGGATTGTATAGCAAAAGGTTCCTGGCCAAGGATTGGGCGCCCAGGAATATTTTTCTTCGACGCCGGCGGATTCGCATAATCCACTCAGGTTCGAAGGGGGAACCAGCCGGGCATCCGGAGCGATAGTTTCAATCTTGTTCTTCAATGCGGTGACCATGCACCCGGTAACGACGAGGGGTTTTCCAAGAGAGCTCAGCTGCTTGATCCTCTTGATCATCTCCCTTTCGGTGGTCTCGATCACAACGCATGTAGCTATCGCATTGAGATCTGCCTGCTCAGGGTCGGATGTAATCTCCCAACCGCCCGACCTAAGGACAGATTCGAATTCTAATGCCTCTCCCCTGTTCAATGCACAGCCGTATGCCTCAATGTGTGCTCTCACAGTTCGCTGACACGAACAATCCTTCTTAATAAGGTTATGCCTGATTGTATATTCACGTCACAAATCAAAGCCAGTAAATAATAAATCTTCAGGAGAAGATTACCTTCCCAAGTGATTGAAATGGCGAAGAGCACTGGTGCGGGGCAGCCTGTTGTTGATTTCAAGTCGTCTGAAACCGAGGCGAAGAAGAAGGCGAAGGCCACGAAACTGCGGACAAAGGCATCAAAGCTCCGTCTTCAGGTGAACAGAAACGAGAAAAAAATCGCTGCGCTTCACAAGAGAATCGCTGAGCTCGAGAGGAAGGCCTCGGTATTGTCAGGCCATTCAAAGAAATGATGAGTAATCTCAATCTCTTCTGAATTTTGACCTTATCCACCTGACGAATTGAAGAACCATTACCGGCAATATGACCCAGAGAATGACAACGAGCGGGAGAGTCTCCGTGTAATTTATCACGAATATCCCCGAGGCTAATGCGGCCGCCCCGAGGATGATACCGATTATCGCACCGCGTCGCTCAATTCTCATTTTCAATCAGTCCATTTCTCCCTATGGATCAAATCGTCAAGATTCCTTCTCGGTCTCCTTGCTGGCACTTCTCCAGGGATGCCTACAGGCACAATTGCGACCGGTCTTATCATTGGAGGAAGCGCAAGTATCCTGGAGACTTCGGCGTCATTGAAGGCTCCAATCCAGACCGCTCCTAATCCCTGGGAATGGATGTACAGAAGGAAATTCTCGACAGCTGCCGCCACATCCTGCAATACATAGAATTCCTCCCCTCTGTTCCCATAGCTCGAAATT
>JAOUEZ010000106.1 GCA_029858465.1 Thermoplasmata archaeon
GCTCATCGCAATATATTATCTTCTGCTGCTGCTCGGATTCACGCTGCTGTTCCTTTTCCTGATAAAATTCGATTTGGATAAGTTCTTGAAAGCGATATTCTTCGTCTCTATCGGCTTCGTGATATTCTTCGTCGCGACTGTAATTGGCCGATTATTCATCTTCAATGCAGAAATACTGTTGATCATCGGTGCGATATTCGGAGGGCTATCGGTCCTCGCGCTTTGGAAAAAACCAGAATGGTATGTCATAGATTCAATCGGCCTGGTCATGGCCGTTGGAATCGTGGCTCTGCTCGGCATTTCTTTGGGCATACTGCCGGTATTGATCCTTCTCATCGCCCTGGCAGCCTATGATGCAATATCCGTATACAAGACCAAGCACATGATAAAATTGGCCGACGGCGTGATGGACATGGGGCTTCCATTGCTACTTATCGTCCCCAAGAAGCTCCCATACTCATTCATGAAGAATAAGCCGAGAATCCAATCGGCGGAGAAGAAGGAGAGGGAGGCATTCTTCATCGGATTGGGTGACATTATCATCCCAGGGATACTCCCTGCGTCGGCATTCTGGTTCACAGGAGACGAACTGATGGTCTTTGGCCTGCCGGCCAATTTGGTCATCGCAATGTGCACAATTGCTGGGGGCGTGATAGGTCTTCTGTTGCTCATGAGAATAGTCCTCAAGGGCAACCCACAAGCTGGGCTGCCGCTGCTGAATGCGGGGACCATCGCGGGATTCTTCATATCTTATCTCATGATTTTCGGGCTTGATTTCTCTTGGATAATCTGATATGGAGGTTGGCATTCTGAAGGTAATCGCGGTATCCGACATACATGGCGATGCAAGGGCTAGGCGGTTTCTGACAGAGGTCATTTCGAAGCACTCTCCAGATCTGCTAATCATCTGTGGAGACATCACCACATTTGGGCCCGCAAGTTTCGCCGAGCAACTTCTTAAAAATCTCGGGGCTAAGTGCGCCGTCATACCTGGAAACTGCGACCCCGAGGATGTCCTGGATGTGATAGAGAAGCATTCCATATCCCTGCATGAGAAAAGGGTGGAAATCGACGGGATCGATTTCGTCGGGATGGGCGGCTCGCCGATATGCACCATGAGAACACCCCGCGAGATGGATGAGGAGTACATTGAAAAAGTGCTTTCTGACATAATGGTTGAGAATTGTGTCCTCGTGACGCATGCCCCTCCATATGGAATAAACGACCTCACGAGGTCCGGCAAACGACTTGGGAGCAGAGCCGTCGAAAGAATCGTCAGGAAGTTCCACCCGAGAATCGTGCTCTCAGGGCATGTGCATGAAGCAAAAGGGATCACCGAGGACAATGGGATGATTTTTGCAAACCCAGGCCCGCTGAAGGAGGGAAATATAGTGCTTATGGACATCGATCATGAGGTATCAGCCAAAATTGTCGATTTGAGCGATATTCTCAGAAAGCTTTAATATGAAGCCATGTTTAGACCGTTCCCACCGGAGAGAAATCAATGGCATTATGGCAAGGCATCTCCAAGAGGAAGATCACGGGCGGCAGAATCCGCCGGGCGAGAAGCAAGAGGAGATTCGAGATCGGCGGTGAGAGACAGTTCACCAACCTCGGGGAGCAGAAGACTCTGCATCACAGGACCACGGGTGGGGATTCGAAGAGAAGGGTACTGGCCGCCAGCATCTGCAACCTTTACATTCCTAAAGAGAAAAAGACCGTCAAGGCGAAAATCCTTACCGTCAAGGAGAATCCTTCAAATCCTAACTATGTCCAGCGAAACATCATCACGAAGAGCGCGTTGGTCGGCACAGATATGGGTGATGCCCTGATCACATCGCGACCTGGCCAAGACGGAGTCATAAACGCCAGACTGATTTCGGCAAAAAAGTGAGCTTCGAACTTCTGTCATAATGAGTAAGCCAACCATACGGGGTGATTGTCGTTTGGCGAGGGAAAGAGACCGAGGCAAGATAATCTGGCCATCCTATTTTGACATTAGGCTTCCAGAGTCGGGCGGAAGAAGGGTCAAGAAAGCCCTTTGCATTGAGAACCCCGATATAGAAAAGCTCTCGGAAGCGCTGAAGAAGCTGAACCTCAAGTTCGAGATAGAGCGAGATAAGGCCTATCCCTCCAAATGGTGGAAGAAAGAGGGACGACTGGTGGTCGATACCGACATGAAGAAGAGCGCGCTTTTGACAGCGATCGGCAAGAAACTCAAGATATGATTTGAAATCTCAATAGTGATCCTGAGGAGTCTCGACTTCCTCAACGATTTTCTTACCTGCGGAAACACTATCCACAGAATGTATCACAGCTCCACATTCAGCCACTATCTCCTCGACCTGCTCAACCTCGATACTTAGTCCTTCGATCGTGATTTTTATGCTTTCGGTCTCCCTGTCGACCTCCTGAAGAGTGCAGGTAACACCTGAAATCCCTTTCAATGAGGATAGGCGTCGGGCAAGCTCGATAACGGTCGGATGATGGGGTTTAAGAACGTCTAGCACGAGACGCTTGATTTCAGTCACGGAATGATACACCTCGTCGCCTGAACCGAGGATTGTTTTGCATATTCAATCTTTCGGATGATGAACGAGAAGAACAAGAATAAATACTGGTTGAAGAAAAGCCAGAAAAGGTTTAAGTGAATTCAATTTGATTCACAGGTTCGTGGCTAGAAGGACAATCACAGCAGAGGAAGTGCGCGTTCTAGACATCAATTCGACCTACTTAGGCGTCCCCACAATCCGATTGATGGAAAATGCGGGCATGGCTGTCGCCAGAGCCGTCATGAAGGAATATAAGAAGGCGGAAAAAGTCGCTGTCATATGCGGACGGGGCAACAACGGAGGCGACGGGTTCGTCGCGGCCCGATATCTTTCCGGAGAAGGTCTGGAAACAACCGTGTTTCTCGCTGAATCTGAGCAGGAGATATCCACTGAGATCGCCAAACTCAATTTCGAAAAAATTAGAAATCTCGTGAGACCGACATCGGAATTTAGACCAGTGGGTTATCATGTCACCGTCGATGCGCTTCTTGGTGTCGGCGTAAAAGGGAAAATAAGAGAGCCCTACAAATCGCTGATAAAGAAGCTGAATCAATCAAGAAAACCCACGGTATCCGTGGACGTCCCCTCAGGCTGGCCGGAGCAGCCATCCGTGAGGGCGAACGTGACAGTTACCTTCCATGCCGAGAAGGCTGGAATGGCCTCGGCGAAATGCGGCAAGATAATCGTTGCCGATATCGGGATACCAGATGAAGCTCAGACGCATGTTGGACCTGGAGAATTCATATATTATCCTAAACCTGAAGATAGCTCTCACAAAGGAGACAATGGACGAGTCCTTGTGGTTGGCGGTGGGCCTTTTACCGGTGCGCCAGCACTTGCAGGCATGGGGGCTATGTACTCGGGGGCGGATCTTGCCCATGTGGCCGTCCCAAAAGGGGTGGCAATACCGGTCGCATGCTATTCCCCGAACCTGATAATCCATCCGTTGTCCGCGGATGTCATCGTCCCTGAGGACATTTTGAAAATCAAGGAGCTTTGGAAGAAGGCGGATGCAATGGTAATCGGTCCGGGCATTGGGGGCGATCCAAATAGCTTAGCAACAGCCGCAGAGCTGATCAAAGCGTGCCCGCTTCCCCTGGTGATTGATGCGGACGCCCTCAACGCGGTCAAGAAAAACCCAAAGATATTGAAGGGCAAGAAAGCCATCCTGACACCTCACAAAGGCGAATTCGCCAGACTTTCTGGGTTGAAGGTCGCTGAGGATATCGACAGGCGCGCGGGGCAGGTCATTCAGACGGCAAGAAAACTCGGAGCGGTCATCATAGTCAAAGGGCATATCGATCTGATATCGAACGGATCCAATGCAATAAAGAACAGGACCGGGAACGAGGCGATGACGGTCGGTGGGACGGGCGATGTCCTATCAGGCATATCCGGGTGCCTCCTCTCGAAGGGAATGAATCCTTTCCACGCAGCTCGACTGGCGGTTTTCATGAACGGATCGGCAGGAGACTTGGCGTTCCAGGAAAAAGGCTATGGCATATTGGCCAGCGATGTCGCAGAGAAAATACCTTACATTTTGAGAAGATATCTCTGAGTTCGCAAAGTCCTGCAGGAGGGTATCATGCGAATTGCTATCTTAGCCGATCCTCACAGCAACCTGCCCGCATTAGAATCAGTATTGGACAGAATATCCTCGCTTGGTGTATCTAAGATCATTTTGGCCGGTGACCTTGTCGGATACGGTCCTTTTCCTACCGAGGTCATAGACCGAGCAATGCGTTTGAATGCGGTAGTGATCAGGGGGAATCATGATGATGCGGTGATTAAGAGAGACTATACTGGGATGAATCCATTTGCTGAGTATGCGGCAAAATGGACGGCATCAGTTCTATGTGAAGATGATTTGAAATATCTAATTGATTTGAAAGAATCAGAAAATATCGGACTCGAGGACAAAACCATCGGCATATATCATGGCTCTCCGGAAAATGCGGGAGAATATGTGTTTGATCACAAAAGGGCGCGCGAGCTTCTGAAAAAGACAACGCATGAAGTACTGATATGCGGACACACGCATGTCCCTATGATCGAATCGTACGAACATAGGCTGTTCGTTAACCCTGGCGCAGTGGGACAACCCAGGGATCGAAACCCGAATGCCTCCTTCGCCATTCTCGAAATACCGGAAATGAAAGTCGATATCATTCGAGTGCCCTATGACATTGAATTGGTTCAGAATGTCATAAGGGAAAAAAATCTTCCTGAGTTCCTAGCGACGCGCTTGAAGTTAGGTCACTGATTAATAGAGCGTAGTATAATTAGACATCATGGTCAGATTATCTCCGGTTCAAGGCAAACCCGCCCTATTGATTTCTTCAAAGGAGAAGACTCTCTGCATAGCTGACCTGCATTTG
>JAOUEZ010000107.1 GCA_029858465.1 Thermoplasmata archaeon
TAGAATTTCATGATCAGCTTGTCTATCTCATTTGTCCGGCTGTAATAACCGCCGACTCCTTTCCTTATGCTGCCTTCGATAAAGTCATAGAATTGGTTCTTCACAAGGGTGACGGCCTCTCCCTGAGTGATCTCGTCCCTAATGTTTGCGGTGCCGGTGAAGGGGCCCGTACCTATCGGTGGATATCCGTCCCATATCTGCGCGATATATGTGTTCGGCTTTCCCTCAAACGCGTGCTTTGGCATTATTGGTATGGAAATGCTCGTCGCCCATGCAACTGGAACCGGCTGTTTGGAATTATAATCTGTAAAAAAGATTCTCACTTTATAGTCATTAATTTTCTCGATATAGTCGATCCATCTCGTGTAGGGTTGATATGCCCAGTATGAGTTGAAAGTCGCACCAATCTGTATGCTTATCGTGAAAACGACATCATCCGCGTTGAAGGGCACACCGTCACTCCAATATGCGGCATCTGTGAGATTATATTCCCAGATGGACCCCAGAGGCCAATCTGTAGGAGTCGCATTGTGCCCGATCGCGCTGAAATCGCTTCCCAATGCCTGTGCAGTTGGACCATCCATATACCACCAATCTGTCGCAAGATTTGGGGTAGATACTCCGTCTTCATTCGGGAACATCAGATAATCATAGACATATGAATAGAAGAGATAATCAGAATCAAACAATCCGATATAAGGATTGGCCGATGTTATCGCCTCTTGCATTCCCAAAGTAAAGATTCTTTCCTGAGATGCTGCAGTGGCTGTTCTGGTCAAAGAGACTTGGATCACCATCAACAATAAAATGCTGATAATGAATATTGAAACGCATATTTTGATAAAGTCATCTGATGCAAGTTTTGATGTTATCCCCTTACAATGGATATTCCTGCACATTTCTGGTCCGTTTTCCACGAATTTCATACTCCGAATATTATATCAATTTTCATGAATAAGAGAGTCTGATAGCTCATTTTGAATTTCGGCCCCCCTGTCTGCTAAGGCTGCCAATCTTGAAAATTGCCATAAGGGCAGCAAATAGCGACAACAATATCCCGATAATTGATGCGACTGCTAATACGGGGTTTGCATCGATATTAGAGATGGTGTTTGATTCTTCCTCTTCACTACTAGCCAGCTCTAATGTTCCGAGATTTACGACGGATGAGACATCATCCGGTGAAAGCAGAACATCATCATTGAACAATATTACAAAGGTGGAGTTGTGAATGGCTAAGATCAGCAACGTGTAGTTGCCGGGATCTAAATCGGGGATAGTGAAGGAGCCATTTGCTTGAATATTGAATCGATATGTTGCGTTCGATTCGAGAGAATAGAATAATCCTATTAGTGACGAATGATCGACATCATCAGGAAGTTCGCATTTGCCGACTATCGTGCATTTTGGATTTATATCTACAGTTATATTTTCTAAAATTTCCACGTATAATGTGGCTGAATTGGTTGAACCCGCATTGTCTGTCACAGTGAGCCTGACCCAATGCGTCCCTGATGAGTTCCATTTCCGTGTAATAGAGGCCGAATACAGAGAAAGTGATGTATCATCGAAAGTCCAGACATAACTCGCAATATAGCCATCGGAATCATATGATGTCAATCCGGTGAAGTTCATTTCTTCACCGATCAGACCGGAATCATCACCGACGATGATAGCAACGGGAGGCACATTGGGCGGGTATTGATATTCGATGTTGAATAGCAATGGGTTTTCCGGCCAAATATTTTCCATCGAAATGCCTGGCAATAGGCTCCAATTGCCCTGGTTCGCCCAACGTAGTTCGTTCCAGACCCAACAGCTCTTTGGATACACGGTAGTGATGATGCTGCCAGAGAGATACACCCATTCTGAGCATCTATCTACCCAATACTTTCTTGATGAGTAGTCAAAGGTTCCTAACTGATTAAGGTAGTATTGATCATATTCGGAATTAACCGTTCCAAATTCGTTCCATCCCCAAAGAGCGTAACTGCTCACGACATATGTCAGGTAGTTAGGATCGATGTCTCCGCTCCAATAGGTCTGCATTGTGTTGTATGTGTAGTGGTAGATAAGATAGTTCCATGTTGCCCTATTGACAAGGGAAATCGTATGACCGCCTTGGGGAGTTTGTATCCAAACTCCTATCTTCTCCCACTCAGAGACCAAGAAATCTCCTACCTGCCGGTCCTCAAAGACCTCCTGTTCGACAACATGTTCGAAGAGCAGCTCCATGCCTAGGATGCTCGAAGGATTGTAGCCGAACATCGTCTGCATTCTCTGTGCCGCAAGATTGCCAGCGACCCTCACCGTCTTTCCGGAAGAGTTCTGCCAAATGTATCCCGCTGCATTGAGGATCTCGTTGGCCGTGACGATGTCGTAATCCATGACATTGATCTGGGGCTTTGTGTAATTGTAGATCGATACTCCTGTTTCGTTGTTGACGTCGAATCTTGAAGACGAGGTGTCGGGCTCCCAATACCAGTTTGGCGAAACAGGCGATATGAGCCCGTAACCAGGATATGCGAAGCCTTTGTAGATTATGTCCTTTATGTACGTCTTATTCGTCGCAAGCGCCATCGCACGTTGGACGGCGGGATCGAGCCTCAATGGGTTGAGATCACCAGCGGCTTCCTCATAATCGTTGATTACGACCTCTTTGGAATAGCTATCAGGGCTGAGAAATGTCTGCAGATCTATAGTGGAAGGAAGAGTAGGGTCATCCCTCATCATCAAATATGTACTTGCTTGAATATTTCCTGCATCACAACCCCCGGTCTTCAAGGCAAGCGTGAGGGTTGATTCTTCACTGAAAAATTTCATGACATATCTATCAATTTCTGTGTATCTCCCGTAATATGCGCCCAATCCTCTTTGAATGCCGTATTGATCAATGAAATTATAGAAAGGGTTTCTGACGAGGGTCACAACTTCTTTAGCAATTATTTCGCTTTCCAGATAAGCAGTGCCCATAAAAGGCCCGGTGCCGATGGCAGGAATACCGGTCCATTCCTGACCCATATAAGTGCTCGGATGACCCTCGAAGGCATGTTTCGGCATGATAGGTATGAAAAGGCTCGAGCCGAAGGCGGCAGGTAAAGGTTGTTTCGTATCGAAATCTGCAAAGAAGATTCTTACCGTATAATCATTTAACTTCTCGACTTTTGTAATCGATCTTGTATACGGTTGATACGCCCAGTATGAGTTGAAGTTTGCTCCGATCTGAATTTCGATTGTCCATTTTACATCGTCGGCAGTAAACATCACTCCATCATTCCAATAAGCATCCTGAGTGAGGTTGTATTGCCAGATGGAACCTATCGGCCAATCAGCGGGGTCAGGATAGATCAGACCGGAAAAGCTAGACCCCGTCGAATTTGCAAATGGCCCATCCATATAATACCATGAAGTGGCAAGATTCGGAGAAGGATCCATCGATTGATTTGGCACTGTCAGATAATCATATATCAATCCATATAATCGATACGACTCGTCGCATATCCCAACAAAAGGATTTGCGGAATCGATAGGGTCATGGCAGGCAACAGTAAAAATTCTCTCCGGTGCCCCAGAGGAACTGAAATTGATAATCGTCATGCTTGAAATCACGAGAATTGAGATTATCAATAGTACCGCAACTAACCGTCTAGCCATACCCAACCATCTCCAGATATGCTCCTCATTTCATTTGACCTATAAAGGAATTTTGCAATCCGAGCTTGAAACAATGAACAAATTGGAACAAAGTGCATTCTAAATTAGAATTCTGATGTGAATAAAGTCCGTGGTCACTTTTGGCCAGCAATTCCCACAGTAAGATTTACGGCCTTGCTTATATCTGAAAAATCGAATTTATCATATTTATTCCTCTCAATTTCTTTGTATTCTTCTTTTCGATCTTCCTTAAGAATATTTTTCGAAATTTTTTCAATTATATTGCAGAAATCCTTATCTGTATTGGCGAGATGCCCCAGTTGCAATTCGCGGGAGGTTGAGTCATGAGCTCATTTGCAGACAGATTCATAGTCAGAAAACCAGCATCGATTCTGAAAGAAGCAGACAAGAAGATGATCCATGAAGCCGCACTCGATGTGATGGCTACAGTGGGTATCAGAATACACAGCAAGATTGCGCGCGATTCACTGAAGAAAGCGGGAGCGAAAGTCGATGAGAAGACTAACATTGTCAAGATACCGATTGATTTGACGAAAAAATTAATCTCAAAGGTGCCCGAGAAGATCATCCTCGCGGCTCGGGATAAGGATTTCGACCTGCCCGTCGACGGATCGCACTGCTATTACACGACCGACGGCTGCGGAATCACGGTCTGGGAGCAGAAATCGATGAGCAGGAGGCTCTCGGTGCTCCAGGACATCAAGAACACGGCGATAATCGGGGATTACCTGCCATATTGCAGCATATACGAACCGATGGTCGTCGCATCGGATGTTCCGGAGAACATTCATGTCATCGCCGGGATGCGTGAGGCTTTCAGAATATCACGGAAGCATATCGAAAGCGAATCGACGACGACTGGCGAAGAGGCAAGAATACAGGTCAAAATGGCCTCTGAGATTGTCGGAGGCTTCGAGGAGCTGAAGAAGCGGCACATCATATCCGCGATGGTCTGCACGATGTCGCCTCTGACGCTCGACGGGCACGCAACGGACGCTGCGATGGTCTGGGCGGAGGCACATGTCCCTGTACATATCACTGGGATGGCCATGATGGGCGTCAGCGGACCTGCAACAATACCAGGCAACCTTGTCGTCAATCATGCAGAGACCCTTGCTCTTGTCGCCGCGATGGAGGCACATTCTACAGGAGCCCCGGCGATTTACGGTTCTGTCTTGTCGAACATGGATCCAAGGACAGGGGCAATCCTGTTGGGTTCGCCTGAGGCTTTGCTGTTGTGCACCTGCG
>JAOUEZ010000108.1 GCA_029858465.1 Thermoplasmata archaeon
ATGCTTGTGTCATTTCTTAGATCCAATTCAACCTGGTAGGATCCGTTCACTCCGCTTTTTTGAATCTCGGTACCATAGAAATCGATAGTCAATGAGTTGTTGCCCAATCCAAGGTTGATATTCGATGTCGGAGCGGTCATGATATATGGGGTTCCGCCAGGTCCGTATAGATATGGATATATCCTGAAATTCCCCGAAGCAGTAACGTTGATCTCAATTGCGACTCTCAACCAATCGTACAATCCGTTCGAATCCGAGTCGATCCCTGAATCCGATGTAGCAGCGTCTGTTATGCTGCCATTGCTAGAATCCGTAGGCGTCGCAACGGCAATCATAGAAGCGAGCAACAGCAGTACAACTAAGCAGGATAATTTCCCCGAATTGTGCATCCCAATCACTTATCCGGATATCCGGATTAATAGTCAGATATTCCTGCAATTTCTTAATGGTTTCATAAAGGTCGTTTTTCCAGAAATCATTAAAAATAATTTTGTACAACAACTTCGGTGCAAAATTTGCATCGGAAAGAAAGGATATCAATGATGACTTTTTGTCCTTTTATTACCCAGTATTAGGCCAGTACTCAGGTCATTTATATACCCCATAGGCTGGGGCTACCGATAACGCTTATAAAGGCCCATTTAAATACCCCCACTCCTGACTTCATCAGGGTGGATTTCATGGCAAAGATTAGAATTGAGAACGTTGTAGCATCAACATCGCTCGGCGGAGAGCTTGATCTGCAGGCCATTTCTCTAGCACTCGAGGGTGCAGAATATGAGCCCGAACAGTTCCCCGGTCTGATTTATAGGTTGAAAGAGCCCAAGACTGCGACCCTGCTTTTCAGAAGCGGTAAAGTCGTGTGCACGGGCGCGAAAAGCCTAGAAGATGTAAAAATAGCTATCAGCAAGGTCGCGAAGCAGATAGAAGCTGCGGGAATTCATATCAAGATAGAACCGAAAATCGAAGTGCAGAACATCGTTGCGTCTTCAGACCTCGAGACAGAGATCAACCTCAATGCTATTGCGATCAGCCTAGGACTTGAAAAAGTTGAATATGAGCCGGAACAGTTCCCTGGCCTCGTTTACAGGATTGACTCTCCTAAAGTCGTGGTTCTTCTGTTCGGCTCAGGAAAACTTGTCTGCACGGGCGCAAGAAAGCCGGAAGATGTCGAAGTCGCCGTGAACAAGATCACGGAAGAGCTGAGAGCGGCAGGCCTGTTGCACTGAGAATCACATGTTGCCGATATTAGATGATCACGCGCATCTCTGCCCGTGGGGAAAACGCTCGGAGGCGGTCCGCCAGTTCAAGGATTCTGGCGGCACGCATCTCATCATTTCTCATATGCCGTACGAATCCAAACCGATTATATCAAAGAATGATTGGCTTGAGGAATTCAAAATAACAATCTCTCTAACGAGAGAAGCTGAGAGAGAGACAGGTGTCCGGACCTTCTGTGTCGTAGGTCCATATCCTGTTGATTTGCTCGGTCTATCTGAAAAGCTTGGACTTGATGAGGCAGTCCAACTGATGAGGGACGGGGTGGACGTCGCGGCGGACCTTGTCGAGCAGCAGGAGGCGGTCGGCATTGGCGAGATTGGCCGGCCTCATTTCGAAGTCGATACTGTAATCATGGAAAAGTCGAACGAGATCACGCGACTTTGCATGGAGAAGGCAAAGGATCTGGACTGCGCCGTCGTCATTCATTCAGAGCATCCAGACGAGCGAAATATGCTAGAACTCGGCGTGATGGCGAAAGAGATCGGCTTGAGGCCTGAGCAGGTAGTCAAGCATTTCTGCGGGAAGCTTGAAAGAGGATGGCAAACCGGAGGATTGTCTCTGTCAATACTTGCGACCAAGGATAATGTCCTGTCGGCAATAGATCAGGATCTTAATTTCATGATGGAGACTGATTATCTTGATGATCCGACACGTCCCGGCGCGGTGCTAAGTCTTGCAACCGTTCCGAAAAGGACCAGACAGCTGTTCGAGGAAGGCAAGATAGATGAGAAACTCTGGGCGAAGATACATATCGACAGGCCAAGGCTGGCTTATGGTTTAGACACAGAAATTTGAGATTAATATTTTATTTTGAATCCGCTGACGTCCCTTCTCGGTATTTCGTGGAATACTTGGATGTTGTCGACTCTCGCATATGGTTGCTCGTGTTGGCATTTCTGGATAACCATGTCCACATCGGTCTCCTCCCCCTCGAACATCGCTTCGACATCCCCGTTCAATGTGTTGCGAGCCCAACCGTCGACCTTGTGCTCGAGGGCGTACTTCTGAGCGTTCGCTCTGAAAAAGACTCCTTGGACTCGACCTGAGAATATTACTCTTACCCTCACCCGCATTTTTCCTCAGATGCGAATCGCGATACACATGATAATTCTTTCGTGCGACACTGGTGCGCGATACTGGTATGTGACGTTCGGACAAGGTATTTATACGCGAATCCCGATTTATTAGGCAGTCGGGATGCACTTTGGAGTCGAGATTATCGCTCGATTCAGTACTCTCGAAAGGTGATGTTGCATGATGAAATCACTCGTCGAAGATGCGCTGTCGAGAGACCCTGTGGGAGCCGCTAACGAGACCATTCCTGGAAATTCACAAGATGCAATGGTCGACGCCGAACTCGAGCAAATACTCAGAGCCCTGAGAACAAACATCAAGATCGTCGGAGTCGGAGGCGGAGGCTGCAATACAATTGCGAGGATCGTCGATGAGGGCGTCGTCGGCGCGGAGCTCTTTGCAGCAAATACCGACGCACAGCACCTTCTTGTCGTTCATGCGCCTCATAAGCTCCTGCTTGGCAGAAGGATCACAAGGGGTCTCGGGGCGGGCGCTCTGCCCCAGGTGGGCGAGGAGGCTACCAGGGAGGCGGAGGACGATATCAAGAAAGCCCTCTCGGATGCGCACATCTGCTTCGTGACATGCGGTCTCGGCGGAGGAACTGGTACCGGCGGGTCCCCGGTCATCGCAAGGATTGCCAAAGAGATGGGTGCTCTGACAGTCGCGATTGCCACGCTCCCGTTCAGGGGCGAAGGCAAGATGAGGATGGAAAACGCAGAATGGGGCCTGGAGAGATTGAGGGAGTCGGCAGATACCGTAATCCTGATTCCGAACGACCGCCTGCTCGAGATAGTGCCCAAACTTTCATTGAATGCGGCATTCAAAGTCGCAGACGACGTCCTGATGAGATCGATAAAAGGTCTCACCGAGATGATCACACGGCCTGGTCTTGTCAATCTTGATTTCAATGATCTCAAGACGATCATGAAAGGAAGCGGCGTCGCAATGATGGGCTTCGGCGAGAGCGATGAGGATGCTGACGACCGCGCGCTGGACGCTATTGACAAGGCGATCAACTCGCCTCTGCTCGAAGTGGATGTCAGTGAGGCGACCGGAGTCCTCGTGGATGTAATTGGTGGAAGCGATATGACCCTGGGAGAGGCCGAAAGAGCGGTCGAGGAAGTCCAATCTAAGGTCGGCCAGAACGCGAGGATAATCTGGGGAGCGGCAATAGATCCATCCGTCACCAAGAAGATTAAGGTCATGATCGTCGTGACAGGCGTCAAGTCGAAGCAGATCCTGGGCAAGGATCATACTCCGAAGAGATCCGGCGAGTTGGAATTTGTCAGGTGAATCCCCCCCTGAGAAATCATCGATAAAAACAGCTGAGAAGAGGCGCGTACGCCTCTTCCGAATTCTTCAGATTATTTCTTCGAGACTTCGCAAAGCGCCGCTTCGACGATGTCCAAGCCCTTTTCGAGCACGGGTTTTGGAGTCGTAATCGGAGGCAGGAACCTGATGACCTGGTTCACTGTGCCTGCCGTCAGGATGTACAACCCATGTTCGAAGCAGTATTTCTGGGCCGCTGAGGCTGTCTCAGGCGCCGGCTCCTTCGAGTTCTTGTCCTTCACAATCTCAATCGCATACATCGCGCCTTTTCCTCGAACATCGCCGACGATGTCGAACATGCCTTTCCAGTCGTTGAGGCGCTTCCTGAGCATCACTTCGATGTCCTTGACCTTTGGAAGGTTCATCTTTGCCAGCTTGATGCATTCCAGTGCTGCTGCGCATGCCAGCGGGTTTCCTCCGTAGGTGCCGCCGAGCTGTCCGGGATACGGAGATGCCATAATGTCCTCCTTGCCCGTCACTCCTGCGAGAGGCATTCCTGCCGCTAGGCCCTTGCCCGAAACGAGAATGTCAGGAACGACATCCCAGTACTCGATAGCCCATATCTTACCGGTCCTGTCCATCCCTGCCTGGACCTCGTCATCTATGAACACGATGCCGTTGTCCTTGCAGACTTTGTACAGTTTTTCGAAGTAGCCCGGTGGAGGAACCATGAATCCTCCCTCGCCCTGTATCGGCTCGACGAATAGAGAGCCCACCTGTCCCTGATAGGGCGGCGACTCAAGGATCTCCTTGATCCTGTCGACGCAGGCCAGGTTGCAGCTCGGATATTCGAGGCCGAGATGACATCTGTAACAGTATGCGTAGTCGAGGTGCAATATGTTCGGAAGCAAAGGTCCGAATCCGTCCCTGTACGGCTTTTCTTTCGCTGTCAATGATATGTCGAGGATTGTCCTACCGTGGAACGAGGTCTTGAAAGATGCTATCCAGGGTTTTTTCGTATAGGCTCGTGCGATTTTCAGCGCGTTCTCGTTCGCCTCCGACCCGCTGTTCAGGAATATGCTTTTTGTGAGTTGCCTCTTAGGGCTGATCTCCCACATGGCTTCTGCGAGGTCAGTGTAGGGATCGTATATGGAAATCATGTAGCAGATGTGCCATAGTTTGTCTGCCTGCTTTTTCACAGCGTTGACAACAGTCGGGGGTCTATGGCCGAAGTTGTGCACTCCAATGCCAGCGGAGAAATCTAC
>JAOUEZ010000110.1 GCA_029858465.1 Thermoplasmata archaeon
ATTTCCAAGAGTCTTGACGAAATAGTCAAAGAGGCCGCAAAGGCGTGACCGAATATTCCGATACTCGGGATTCGGAAATAGAAAGCTCGTAGCAGTTGTTGAGGTGCGAGATGGCAAAGATCAGGTTTGACTTCCTCTCAAGAGAGGAAGAGGACATAATTCACGCAAAGAGCCTCGAGATGCTCGAAAGCATCGGGGTGCTCGTCCGGAGCGACAGAGTCCTCAGGATGCTCGAGGAGAACGGCGCAAATGCGGATCATAAGAAGAAGATCGCCTACCTGCCTGAGGATATGGTCCTTGAGGCGGTTGCAGCCGCCCCGAAGAACTTTCATCTCAGAGCGAGGAACAAGGAGAATGATCTTGAGCTGCCAGCACCCGACTTTCCATATTTGACAACGGACGGACTGGTGGTCCATGTCCGGGACATCGACACTGGAGAGAACCGCGAGGCGACTCGCAAGGATTTCGCACAGTTCGCAAGACTCGCCGACGCTCTTGATTCGATCAGCTTCTTTTGGCCAACTGTGACCATCTCGGATGTCCCACCGGACATGCACAACCTATACGAGCTCTGGGACTCGTTCATCAACTGCTCGATGCATGTCCAGGGGGACTGCATAAGAGTCGAGGACGCGAGGAGGCAGCTGGAGATAGCCTCTCTTGTCGCAGGAGGAGCAGAGGAGCTCAAGAAAAGGCCCATATTCTCAACGGCGGTGGATCCGATATCGCCGCTTTCATTCGACGGAGACGCTCTCGAGGCACAGATAATGTTCGCAAAGGCAGGGATACCGATCCTGTGCCAGTCCATGTGCCTCGCCGGGATGTCCTCTCCCGTCACGATAGCAGGGACAATAGCGATGATCAATACGGAGAACCTCGCCAGCCTCGTGATATCTCAGACGGCTGAGAGGGGATCGCCGCACATATACGCCTCATCGTCGACGCCTGCAGATATGTCGACGGGGAACATCAACTACCTCGCACCAGAATTCTTGATGATATCCGCCGGTGCGGCACAGATGGCCAGAAGATACGGGAGGCCGTGCATGATATCCAACTGGGGAGCGGGGATGAAGGGGCTTGGCATACCGTCTTCCTATTCCGAACTCTTTGGATATACCGGGACGATACTCAACGGTGGCGATCTTGTTCCCGGCATAGGCGGCCTCGACGGCGCGATGTCGTGCTCGCTGGCGCAGATGGTGATCGATTCGACTATCTGGGACAACTTCAAGGCGTTCCTGAGGACCTTTTCGATATCGGATAAGACAATAGCTTTGGACGTCGTGAGAGATGTCGGGCACGGCAACAGCTTCTTGACGCACCCTCACACTGCGAAGAACTTCCGGAAAGAGCTTTTCTTCTTTGACAGGGAGAAGCTCGCGATGGAATCGACTTTGTCCGACCGTATGGTGCCAAAGGCCAGAGAGATCGCGAAAAAGATACTGAGAGAACATGTCGTGGATCCCCTTGATAAACAAGTGATTGAACAAGGTGAAGAGTTATTGAAAAAGTACGCAAGGAATTATTGAATCACGAGGTGAACAGAATGGCAGTAGCAAGATTGAAGTTTCTGGGCAAGGACGAAGAGGAGATAATCCACGAGCAGAGCGTCAAATGCCTCGAGACGATCGGAGTGAAAGTGAAGAGCGACAAGGTCTTGGATATGCTGGAAGGCTTGGGGGCGGATGTCGACCGTAAGACGCAGGTTGCTAAAATATCCGAGGAGATGGTCAAAGAGGCGTTGAGCACCGTCCCGAAACAGATGACGCTGCACGCGAGGGACCCGAAGCACGATATGAGGATTCCTGTGAGCTCCTGGCCTCATACCGGTACGCACGGGCTCGCTACTTACGTGCTCGACCTGAGGACAGGCAAGAAGCGCGATTCGACCGTGAACGATATCGCCGAATGCGTGAAGGTCGCGGACGCGCTCGAGGGAGTATCGTATGTTCAGACATCGCTGACAGCGACAGATGCACCCCTGCTCACGCACGGGCTGCACGAACTATGGACCGCGTTCAAGAACACGACAAAGCATGTCCAAGGAGTGGAGATTTTCAACGCCGAGGACGCGCGGAAGCAGATCGAGCTAGGCGCATTGATAGCAGGTGGAGAGGGGGATCTCAGGAAGAAACCGAGCTTCACGGTCATACATTGCTCAATCGCCCCTCTCATGTTCGAGCATGACGCAGTCGAGGCGATGGTGGAGTTCGCGAAGGCGGGGGTTGTTGTCACCACGATGACTATGTCGCTCTCGGGCGGAACCGCACCTGTCACTCTGGCAGGAACGCTTGTCAATGCCAACTCAGAGAACCTTGCGAGTCTTGTGATTGGGCAAGCCGCGAGCAAAGGTGCGCGCACCGTATACTGCTCGTCTTCCACACCCGTGAGCATGAAGACAGGGGCGATAAACTACGAGAGCACGAACCAGCCGCTTATAGCGGCCGGCCTGGCACAGATGGCGAAGAGGTACGGGCTTCCATGCATGGTAGGCGATTGGGGATTGAATGATTCCGAGGAGGTAGGAATGCCGTACACCTTCAGCGAGACCATGGGAATCGCGTTGAGCACGATGTCGGGCACGGACCTGCAGGGAGGGATCGGTTCTCTCGACAACGCGAAGGGCATGTCCATCGAGCAGCAGGTCATAGACGCATATGTGTGGGAGAACGTTCGCAAGTTCATGACGCCGTTCGAGATAAGCGAAAAGACCGCGGCGTTAGATGTGATCAGGGAGGTCGGGCATGGGAACACCTTCCTTTCGCACATTCATACGGCCAGGAACTTCAGGAAGGAGATCGTGCTCCGAGATCCTGAGAAGGGGAGGTTCGAGGCGACTCTGTCAAAAGCAATGGCCGCGGAGGCAAGAGAGATCGCACTAAGAATCTTGAAGGAGCACGAGGTGCCCGAGCTTGACAGATCGATAATGAAGCAAGGAGACGACATCATAAGGAACCACGAGAAGGATCTTGCTTCAAGAGGATTAATTTGAAAAATCTCGAATTTTGTAATAGAGGGGTAAAAAGCATAAGTCATGAGAGACAATGTAGATTTATATGCAAGAGAAATCAGAAGCCCTGGGGGAGACATTAGAGCTACTCAGGAAGAATTATTCCGGTTTCCCGAAGGATCAGAACGAGAATGCAATGATTGCCGTGGCTTCCCTCATCGCGCACTCGATGGATTCGGATTCCCCTGAGAAGATAGCAAAAGAGACTTTGACTGTCATACATCGACTGTTTGATTTTCAGTATGTCTACATCGCCCTGAAGGATAAGGACGGATTTTTCCGATATGTCGCTCAGATTGGGCTCCCGAAGGACAAGGAGAAGGTGCTGTTCCAAATCATGTATTCAAAAGACGATGTTTTCGACGAGGCGACCTATCCTTCAACGCCGCTCTCGGACATAACAAGATTCTACATGAGCGAGAGTATGCCGTTCAAGGAAAACGAGTTGGACACATTCGGCCGACCGATCATGATAGGTCAGCGGAGAATGAGCCCTGACGAGATGATGGAGGCGGACTATTTCGATATATACATAAGAGATTGGAATCAGGATCCGATAGGATATATTGAAATGAGTTTGACGAGGTCGAGAAAGCTACCTGACAGGATGACAATAGCATGGCTGGAGCTTATCGCGACTGTTATTGGGCCAATCATTTCAAAAAAGGATTGAGGTGTGCAGATTGAACATCAAAGAAAAGGACAAGGACCAGGAAAAATATATCCTGGAGAAGTACTCATCAGATCATCCTGCTCCTTTCGAGGATTTTCTTAAGAAAATCTTGAAGCTCATCAACGATTCCAAAGCGCAGGGGATAGATAACGAATCCGTATTAATGGACGCACTGGACACGATACAATCCTTCACGAAATTCAAGGGGTGCACGCTCGGTCTGAAAGACCCTGACGGACTGTATCGCTTCAAGGCGATGGTGGGGTTCCGGGACGAGGCTATGGCAGCAAGAAGAGAGATTGCGTTTACCAACGAGGACATGAAGGACATTTTCTCATATCGCCCGATCAACATTTGCAGGTTCTCTCAACTCCATATATCCGAGAGAAAGCCGTACAAGCCTGGAATGGAGAACACATACAACAACCCCGAGATGCTCGATTCGCCGCGAACCCACCCAGACGACATGATCGAAGGGGACTACGTGGAGATCGTCATTCGTGGGAAGGCTCAGGAAATCATCGGATGGCTTGAACTGTCAGGCACATCTGACGGGAAGCTGCCCAGCAGAGAGACGGTCTTGCAGATGGAATTCTTTTCATCCTGCCTCATACCGATCCTCCAAACAATGATAAGATGAAATACGACCAGTCGAGCTTCGATAATTATAAATCTTAATATACAGAAAAATACTTGAGAAACAATTCTGTTCCCGGAAGGAGCGATTCTAGATGCCTATCAGCGGGAAGTCCATCATTGGCCTCGATTTCATCAACTTTCTCAGAGAAAATTACACCGGAATGCCGAAGGACGAACTCGAAAGGATGGTCGCCGAGATATGCGGGCTGATAGAGTTCGCCATGGATAGAAGGAACAACCCCCAGAGAGTTATGGACAAAATCGCAAAGACTATCCACAAGACTTTCGAGTTCAGATCGGTATCTATCGGGCTCAAGTGCGATGATGGTCTTTACAGATATACATCTGTCATTGGCCGGACTTCCGATGAAGAGGCGGCGCTTCGCAAGCTGAGCTTCAATCTTCAGGACATGATGGATTACGACAAATACCCCAATGTCAGGCTCGGCAGGGCTATCCAATACCATCCTGTCGAAGCTTTCCCGAACGACGAGCTCGAGCTGAAATCGTTCGGCAATCCCCCGCTGCTCGACAAGCCG
>JAOUEZ010000109.1 GCA_029858465.1 Thermoplasmata archaeon
GTCTCCACAATCGCAGATAATCCCTTGTCGATCTTTCTGTCTGTGGCGGTCAAGACCATGGCAATATTGTGCTCTATTTTTTCATTCACCTTTCTGTCAAGCTCGTCGTATGCCTTTCTGATCTTCTCCTCGAGATCCTCTATCAGCTCTTCCTGTTCCTCTATCCTCGCTATCAGCTCGGCAGATTCTGATAGTTGCTTGGAAAGCCTTTCGAGCAGCTCCTTATCCGGAATATCCAGGGTTATTTCTACCGGGGCTGCGGGATAATCCCTGAGCCCCTGTATCATCCTCAGCATGTCTGTTTGGGGAAAGCCCTTCTTTGCCGCGTCTTTTATGGGTGACAGTTTCGTGAGCTGGGAGGCTATGGACTTCAGCGATGCTCTGTTGGACATTGCTACATTGGTGAGCTCATCGACGATCTTTTCCAGATGCAGGCTGGCTTGCGTTATCTCATTGCTCTCCAACGAACGGATGTCGTTCATCGCATCCTTTCGACCCCTTTCCTTTGCATCTTCTAGGGTTGCACCTTCATGGGCATAAATCGTGACGAGATGGTCAATCCCCGAGACGACCTTTCCCTCGACATAGTTCCAATCGCGGTCCGTGACGATCATGCTCTCCTTGCTGGATCTCTGGAAAAGCATGCAGAAGCAGCCATTCGGTAGCATGGCGACCTCGACATCATATGGGGCGTTTTTAGCAAAAGAAGGCAAATCGTCGGGCTCCTCCTTGTCGATGACCTCCATATATGATGACAAATAGGTCCTGGCAAACTCAAGCAAATCCTGCTCTGAAGGGATTATCTGCTTTTTATCGTCCGGTATCGTCATATCATCCATCTTTTTCCATCCATGCGCATATATGTTCATATAGGTTTTATCAGAGATGTGCAATGGATTTTTCTATCTATATCAGTGCAATCTCCATATCGAAGCTATGAAACCCTTGATTGCGCTCTCTCAATCTGTTGATAACATCTCATGCAACATATATGAAACAATTAGCACCAAATTTTGGGGCTGATTATCAGCCTTAAGAGTTGCAGTGAGCAATCATACGCAAAAAGCGGTGCAAATGTCACAAAGGAACTCTATAGGGCTTTTCAAATAGCTCTATCAGTCAGAAAATCCGACTCGACGCCTTCTCTTGTCTGATAGCAAATCCCGCTCATTTTTTATCAGCTCTGATAATATTCCAGTGATAGTTATCCAAGGGCATTTCTCGGCCTTAGTGATTCTCAAGAATGAGATACTGTCCATCATAATTAAATATTAATAAAAACAGTCTACAGCAGGGATGAAAACGGCAAGTGACTTTGATATAGCGCAGTTATTGATGGACGAGTACAACATGAAAATCCTTGCCGCGACTTCTCATAAGGCAAAAAGCGCGAGGGAATTAGCTTTCATGTTCGATATCCCAATCGCTAGCTGTTATCGAAAGCTGAGAGAGCTCGCCGCCGCCGGATTGATCAAGCAGGAAAGCACGGAGCTCACTGCTGACGGGAAGAGATACAAAGTGTATCGATCCCAGCTGGACTGTGTGACGCTTGTCTATGAGCGGGGACAGATGCGGATGAAGGTCGATATGCATCTTCGCACTCCCATTGAGATCGTGAGGAACATGGCAACACCCATCAAGAGAGACAATTCCGAGTACGATCAATGATATCTTTGCAACGCAAATCCTTCCAATTTTGATATGATTTCTTTTCTCTTATCCTGATAAGCCGCGCTGCCTCTTGTTCAGGTTGGAATAAGATTTGAGAATCACTCCTTAAAATCTGGCTTGTTAATTAGATGCATTAGTTTATAGTCATTGTCTATCATTTGTTTCAATCGACGGCATGATGCATATCTGAGAGAGACTGCAAACATTCACCTGCAGGTGGAATTCCGACCTTGAATTGCAGCCGTAGGCACTGCAAACTGATAAATCCCCCCATGCCTGATAGTAATATGCAACAGGAAATCAATGAAATTGATAGAAGCGGGAGAATAAGAAAACGATGACGCGCTTTGGCGGTATCTTCAGAAAGGGTCCAAAACAGGATAAGCGGGAGCCTGAGGCAAGAAGACAGGTTCAGCGCAGGGTCGTTGAGCGAGAAGAACCGCGGGAAAGCGCAATCAGCGATGCACTGGATGAGATTGAAGCGGAGGACATGGAGGAGATCGAGAATCTCGAAGACGAGCTGATTCAATTGGAGACCGAGGAGGGCAGGATCCCTGCGCCTATGGAGAGCTCTCAACTGGAGATGTTGCTAAAGAAGCTCAATGATATCGATTCTAAACTGAACCATTTCGACAGCACGGTCGGATCTGTCAAGGATGAGTCGGACCAATTCAGGAGAAAAATCGAATTGATAGAGGAGGAGCTGAAGAAGTTCCCGTCGATTTGCGAGATTCTCTCGGACCGCTTTGGTCAAAATGTTGAGGCAAGAGAGGAGAGACAGGAAATAGTCATGCCCAGGGTTCCATCAAAGATGAGTGTTTCGGATGATGATCTTTCGTCCGTGATTGATTTCGACGACATGCCCTCATTCCAGCCATTCGGTTCCAAAATCGAGGCACCTGAGAGGGCAAGACCCATGGTCAAAGTCACAGACAAGTATGAATCGCCCTTAGAATCAAAATTGTCCGCAATCTCATTGGAGGACATAAGATCGCCTGCAAAGGAGCCGGAGAAGTCTCTGTCTCTGGAAGAGGAGTTCGTACCTCTTTCTTCTCAGGACAAGGGAGGTGTCATCCCCGGAATTAAAAAGCCGATACTGACCAAGATTGCACACGATTATCTGACTCTGACGATGGTAATACGATGGATAGAATTCCTATTTGAAAGGACGAAGAGAGACAGGCTATCCCTTGTCCTCGATTATTACGTGGACATCGGTTGGATATCCGAGGATGTCAAATCAGAAATAATGTCAATTGCAAGAGGCGAGATGCAGGATGTGACGAAATATATTGCACAGGAGGAGGCGAAGGACATAGTCCCAGGAGAAGAAATCGGTCCCGAATATACCTACAAGAAAGTTGAGGATTGGAGGCTCTCCGCAGATGATCATCTGAAATCGCTGCTGTTCATAATGAAGATAGCGAACATCGATGTGGACAGGGACAAGCTGAATTCTCTTGAACATATGATAGCGAAGTTTAAGGAAGATTTGGCAAGCTTCCATGGAGTCTGAATACTCAGATAGGATGGAGTTGCGCCAGATGGGATATTTGCCTGTCAATAAAACTCGAGAGATCACCTCAAAACCATTTAATCGAAAACATGCGATATACCGGTTCGCCGAGGTGGAAAGTTGGGTCTGCTGAATTCCAGACATATCATAAAAAAAGTCGTTCTTCTCGGCGATTCTGCAGTAGGTAAGACTTCTCTCGTGAGGAGATATGTCATCGACATATTCGATGACAAGTACTTCATGACAATCGGTATGAAAGTTCTGAAAAAGGAGATAGAGTACAAGCTTCCAGGCAGAACTATTTTCTTGACTCTCATAATCTGGGATATGCTCGGCCAGAGGGAATTTAAAAGCGTCCGAACGGTCGGTCTCAGGGGTGCCGATGCGGCGATTCTAGTCGGGGATCTCACAAGGCCCGAGACCATTACGGCCATTGCGGAGTTTTGGTATCCCCAGGTCATGGCGATAGAGGGTGAAGTTCCAACCGTGGTGGTCGGAAACAAATCGGATCTACTTACAAACGGCGATCAGGTGCATTCGCTCCTGTCCTCTATAGCATCCGAGGTCTCCGGACCGTATTTTATCTGCAGCGCGAAGACCGGGGAGAATGTCGAGCGCGCGTTCATATCAATCGGCGAGCTTCTGATAGGCAAGATGCCGGATATTCTGGAGTCGAAAAAGGAAGACGAGGTTATTACCCTTGTCAGAGTGGTCGACTATGTGATGAGCGATTTCTGTGAGCAGTATGGAGATATCCAAAAAGGCATGGAGATTACGGAGAAATTATTCCATAAGGCACATCTGGACATCACGGATCCGAAGAAGGATCATATCCTCGAAACCATCGAGCTTATGGCAGATATTGAGAAAGATCGTCTTGGAAGAGAAGTGGCAGAGATAAATAAGCTGAGGCGCTGGAAAGTGCTGGAGGAGATCGACCATCCTGAGCATAGCGCTTCTTAATCCTTGTTCTCCTCCTCTTTCAGTCCGTTCGTAGAATTGTCATTCTTCTTTTCCCTCGTGTTTTCTTCCATGAAATCGTTAAGTAAAATTTCTATCCCGGCAAGTTCCGAGTTCGAATCGCCTGCGAAACCTGCTATCCTCGTGCCATATATGTTTTCTATTCTTGTCATGAGGTCGAGGATCAGGTTTTCGATATTGCCAGGAGGCGATCCAGCGTATGCGATTGCGAGATAAGATTTGTTACCTCGTTTGATTAATATCGAATAATCCTTCAGGTCGAATTTCTTGATGTCCTTCAATCCACTTTCGAAAGAATCGTCCACGAAATCCAAAACGGCAGTCAGCATCCCGCTGAAGATGTCATGATCGACCTTCACGCTCTTTCCGGCCGATGCTCTCGCGAGCAATAAGCCGTTGTTATGTATTAAAAGGACTTCCTGAATGTAGAATTGGCCTCTCATTCCTTTGGTGATGAGGATAAAACCTATGAGACCAGCGATCGCCGCCGCGGTGAGCAATATCCACCAGAAATATATTTCCTGAGGTCCCTCACGCTGCAATGCGATGGCGGTCAGGGAGAAAATACGTGGGGTTAATCCGGACCCCTGAGGCCACTCATCACCCCATACCTCAATTCTGAACATTATCCGTCGCGTTGTGCTGTCCGCATTGCTAATATCCCCCGATTCGGGCACTGGGGCCCATGTTATGCCA
>JAOUEZ010000111.1 GCA_029858465.1 Thermoplasmata archaeon
CTTCAGGGTATCGTAATCCACAGTGATGCAACACGGGGTGCCGATTTCGTCCATTCTCGCGTATCTCCGTCCTATCGAGCCTGCATCGTCGTAATGGCAGCTTATGCCGGCACCGCTCAGCTCCGTGAAGATTTTCATCGCGATGTCGTCCAGTCCATCCTTGCTGACGAGAGGGAATATCCCGAGCTTGATCGGGGCAATCCTGCCGGTCAATGAGAGTTTGGTGTAATCCGCCTCTTTCTTGTAGGAGTGGTCAAGAAGCGCGTATAGTATTCTGTCTAGTCCATACGAAGGTTCTATCACATGAGGAACGACCTTTACCCCGGACACTCTCTCCCTGATTCTCACTATCTCATAGCAGTCCTTCGGGACTATTATTCTCTCTTCTTCTATCATCAACTGAAGATCTCCGCCATCAGATGGGACTGTCTCAGGGGACTGCTCAGAGAGGGCCTTCGCAATGGCAGTCGCCTTCTCCTTGAATATCGGACCTAGTTTGGCGTGAACAGGCTTCACTCTGTCCATCTCCATCTCCCTCGGCTCATCGAATCGCTCGAAGGCGGTAAGATCCGCATTTGAAAGCCTCAGGTGAGCGGAAACGTCGTAGCAACCGCGGTCCGCAACCCCGACCAGCTCGACCCAGCCATATCCCAATTGAACCTCGCAGTCCCAGCAATCGGTGGCGTAATGAGCCATCTCCGTCCCTGCATGTTGTCTGAACCTCATCTTCTTGCCATCAATTCCGATGTCGACCAGGAATTTCCAAGTCAACCAGATATAATACGCGAGCACCTCATTGAGAATCGTCCCGGTCTTCACAGCATTCCCGACACTCATCTCGATTTCTCTCTCAGCGCCATTGGGAAGTAGGACCAGCATCTCATCTTTGATCGAATTGAACTTCGGCCAAATCTTCTTGTTAGGGTGGACGAACAGCTCCGCCTCCATCATATTGAATTCGCGCAGTCTGAGAACCCCTTGGCGAGGGGAGATCTCGTTCCGCAAACTTTTACCTATTTGAACAGCTCCTACCGGGAGTTTCTCCCTCCCCAGGCGATATATCGTCGAGAAATTGACGAACATTCCCTGTGCAGTCTCCGGGCGCATGTATCCATCTCTTCCCGCGGCGCCGGCGCCGATTCCGGTCTTGAACATGAGATTAAAAGTCACGGGCTCAGTCAGATCCCCCTTGCACTCGGGGCATTTGACGTCATTATCCTGAAGAAGCTTCCAAAGATCGTCCCTCTTCAGTGTAGAAGGATGCTCATGCAATCCCTCGGCGAGATGGTCAGCCCTGTAAGAAAGGCCGCATTTCGAACACTGGATAACAAGATCGGTGAATTCCTTCAAGTGTCCTGAGGCCTCGAAGACCTCCTTCGGGTTGAGTATTGGACTGTAGATCTCCAGGAAACCTTCCTGCCTGACATACAGGTATCTCCAATATTCTTCGATGTTTCTCTTCATTTCCGCGCCCAAAGGCCCATAATCGTAAAGCCCAGCTACGCCTCCATAGATGTCGTATGCGGGCCAAAGAAATCCACGTCTTTTTGCCAGGGAGAGTATCTCAGAAGGATCTGCCATGGGATCTCACTTTATCAAGGTCGAAATCACATCTGTATCATAAATCATTCCGATAAGACTGTCCTTTGAGTCCCTGAGCGGCAGCTGACCGAAATCGTTCTTGCGCATGATTCTTGCCGCCTCACAGATTGGTGTCCGAGCGAATACGGTGGTGGGATTTCGAATCATCACCTCTCCCACGGACAGCATTGGCAGTTCAATCTTCGAGACCTCGTACCATAGCTTTATCACATTTCTGATTCCTGCCCAGGTCTGGTTATCCACATCCTCGCCAAGCGCCAGGTCGTTCATTATGACGGCTCCGTCGATTACCGACTGGTTGAAAATATCTCTGTCTGTTATAATGCCGACGAGCCGCGCATTATCGTCAAGAACTGGAAGTGCGTCTACATTGGCTACCTTGAAAGTTGTCAGAGCGACCGAGAGCGGTGCTTTCTGATATATCGGAACACAAGGCTTTCTCTCAACTTTTATAACGGGGGTCTGGTCGTCGGACTTTTCCACTGCTATCAGCAGGTCGCTGGGAGTTACGATCCCTTTCAGTGTGCTATCGACAACTACCGGGAGATGCTTGACATCGTTTTCTATGATGAGTCTCGCGGCCTCTTCTACCGTCGCATCCGGATCGATCGTTGGGTAGTCGCGCCTCATTATCAGAGCGAGCTGTTCCTCGTCAGGTTTTGCAAAGATGTCCTTGCGCGTCACAAAGCCCACGAGTGTTTTCTCCCCATGCTTGATCACGGGCACGCCAGTGATGTTTCTCTTCACAAGCAACTTGAGCACATCGGTTCTTGTCCCAGGCACTTCTGCGACAATCATTTTCTCTGTCATGACTTCGGAGACAATCATTCGCAATCACTCCTTTCTGCCGCGAACGACGAGCACGGGGCACGGAGCATATCTTGTGACCCTCTCAGCCACGCTCCCCATGAAGAATTTTGACAGTCCTGTCCTGCCAAGAGTGCCTATCACTATCAGGTCGTGATCGGCTGCGACTTCCAGTATCTTCTTCTCAGGAGAGCCCTCGGCTATCATTGGAGTGACTTCTACGCCCATTTCATCCCCGATCTTCTTGACATCTTCGACAGCCTTCTTACCTTCGCTTTCGAGGCTTGCGTGCACGGAAAACACGACGCTCGAATCGGCGGGCATACTGGTGACTGGGATAGGTTCCACAACGTATAATGCCGTGACTTTTGCTCCGAGCATTTTAGCGAGATGTATCCCGTAGTCTATCGCGGGTCTTGTGTGCTCAGATCCATCTGTCGCAATCAGGATTTTCTTGATGTTTTGCATTTCCAATCCTCATATCGCTAATGACATTCATATTACGTTGACCGAATAGTCCTTGTCTGACCGGAAAAGCGCTTCGGTTGAATAGTCTTTTCCAGCCTTTACCACCATTATGTCGCATGGACTTCCAGGTCTAATACTTATGATGGTCTCCTTGTTTAATACTTTTTGCGAATTTTCCACTGCCAGCCTGAAAATCTCATCGATTGAAATCTCTCTGCTATTTGATTTGAGAGAATAGGCTGCCCTCATCTCATCCATTATCGACAGCCTATGAAGCATTGCATTGTCAGTCCCCAAAGAGACGGAGACCCCAAGATCGAGCATTTTCGGGATATCAAGTGGCAGGCCGAACCGTAGATTCGACCTTGGGCAGACAATTATCGGTACCTTCGCTTCCGCGCATGCCCGCAGATCGCCTTCCGTCGCCTTTGTCATATGCACAATGAAGTCAGGCTTCAGGGACAGGATATCGTCGATGTCCTCCCTTTCGGCCTCGCTGCCGTGCAGCGCAAACACCTTCCCGGACTTTTCAGTCTGTCTGGCGATTCCTGTTAGCTCAGCATAATCCCAATCCGATATCGAGCTGACGGCTATCCCATCCGATCTTCTCAGTAGAGCCTCGACCTCTTCCTCAATATATTTCATTCCCTCAGGCCGGGATAATATCATTGCCTTAGGTTTCTTGATTTTTTCAATCGCTCTTTGAATTTGTTCTAACCCTCTTAGTCCCCCTTCTCTGAAGTCTATGAAATGGCCCGTTCCAAAATCCCTCATTTCTTTCATGGCTGCAACAAATCCATCTTGTATTTCCCTATCTGACGCTTTTTCAAGCAAGATATGCTTTACCCCAAAAGGTGGCCTAACGATTTTATCCAGAGGCTGGGTCAAATCAATTCTTCCTCTCAGAAATCTATCGCCAGTATGCGTATGGCAATTGACGAGATGCGGTAAAATCAGCCCTTCTGCAATTGGTTTTTTCTTTGGAGTGCCCTCTTGGACATCGATGATTCTGCGTCCGTCGAGCTCGATGAATCCTTCAAAGAAATCCCCGTTGGAATAGATGATTCCGCAAACAATGCTCGACAATTTTGACGCCTCTTTATCAAATAAATAAGTCTTCCTTAGATTTTTCTATATGTCTTATCTATAATTTGAAAAGATTCTTCATAGAAATTATCCGAATCCGATAGTTTTCGCATCAAAAGCTATATTAAAGACCTGTTCATCATCCAAAACCAGAAACAACGGAGGGTCAATATGCCAGCTACGGTCAATCCAGATGAATGTGTTGCTTGCGGTGCCTGCCAAGACGTCTGCCCGGAGAGCGCAATTACTGTCAATGATGTCGCAGTCGTTGATAAGGATAAATGCGTCGATTGCGGTGCCTGCGTGGACGAGTGTCCGAACACTGCCATCAAGCTGGAATAGACTCCAGCCCAATATTTTTCAATGATTTTTCCGATTGCGAGTCAGTGTTTTTCAGATAAAGCTTATCCGATTGATTCACGTTATCACGAGGCATGGCTGACCTTACGCTGGATGTCATTATCATAATCCTGCTCGCAGCGTTCATACCGTCATTGCTTTTCATGATTCTCGTAAAAAATACAGAAAGGCGGATGCGAGAACCGACTGGCATTGTTTTCGGAGGATTTCTCAGGGGTGCGACCCTCTCAGTCGTACTTGCCGTACTGATAGAATTCATCCTGATCTATCTGATCTTCGGCATGGAACTATTGCCCGCCGCGGAACTCTTTGGAAGGAATCCCGCAGTAATGACATTGATAATCGCGTGTATCATAGCTCCTTTCGTCGAGGAGCTCACGAAGGCTGTTGGGATTCTACCGCTTGCAAGGAGGGCAAGAGAGATCGAGGACGGCATAGTCTTCGGAGCCGCAGTCGGCCTAGGGTTTGCGGCCACCGAGAATTTCTTCTACGAGACGT
>JAOUEZ010000007.1 GCA_029858465.1 Thermoplasmata archaeon
TCTTTCGCGATGACGGCCTCCTTGAGCGCCGCCATGCAGCAGTACGATGAACAGTAGGTGTTCCCGCTCTGCTCGTCTCTTGATCCGACGCACTGGATGAACGCGATCCTGGCTGGCACATCGCCGTCCGATGGCCTGATTATATGCCCTCTCGTCGGTCCCGATGCGCTGAGCAATCGCTCGAACTCGAGGTTGCTGACGACGTTCGGGAACTTCCCGTAGCCGTACTCCGCCTTTAATTTGGAGTCGAACATGTCATAGCCCGGGGCGAGCAGGAGCGCGCCGATATCGATCTCCTCAATGATCTCCTTGTCCTGCGAGTATACTATCGCTCCCGCCTTGCAGAACTGTTTGCACTCGCCGCAGCCTATGCATAATCCCGGGTCGATCGCAAAGATGAGCGGCACCGCCTGCGGGAAGGGTATGTATATCGCCTTCCTCGGAGCCATGTTCAGGTCGAATTCGTTCGTCCCCTCGATGGGGCAATGATCTGCGCACACTCCGCATCCGGTGCATTTTGAGCTGTCGATGTATGTCGAATATCTCTTGATCTTGACCTTGAAATTGCCGGGCTTGCCGGATATCCCGGTGACCTCGGCGTTCATCATCAGATTGATGTTCGGATGCCTTCCGGCGGCGACGAGCTTCGGCGACAAAATGCACATGGAGCAATCATTCGTCGGGAAGGTCTTGTCCAGCCGCGCCATGTTCCCGCCGATCGTGGTCTTCTCGTCCAGCAAGTAGACCTTGAAGCCCATGTCCGCGAGGTCGAGGGCTGCCTGTATCCCTGCAGGTCCTCCGCCAACGACGAGAGCCGCGCCGACCTTGTCAGTCATAGAACCTCACTCCCGAGCGGTCCGAGGACTTTGATCTCCTCGACCATCCTCTTGACCGTGCTCGCAAACTTCTCTCCCTCGGAACCGGCTATCCATTCCAATTTGAACCTTGACGGATCTATGCCGACCTCCTCGAGGAAGCTGGTCAGGAACTCTGCGCGTGTCGCGGCCTTCTGGTTGCCGCTAATGTAGTGGCAGTCGTTCGGATGGCAGCCCGCGACTATCACTCCATCCGCTCCCTGCTTGAAGGCCTCGATAACGAATGACGGGTCGACCCTGCCGGAGCACATGACCCTTATGATCCTCACATTCGGAGGATACTGGAACCTGCTCACGCCCGCGAGGTCCGCTCCGGCGTACGAGCACCAGTTGCAGCAGAAGGCGATGATCTTAGGCTCGAACTGCATTTCTGTCATCGCGATACCTCCGTAACACCTATCTTCGCGAGCAGCGGGTTGCAAGAGACGTTGTGCAGCTCGAGCCCGAGCTTTGACAGGTCCGCGCCCATCGCGATCGCCATGAGCTGCGCGACATGCACGACCGGTATGCCACGCTTCGTGAACGATTTCTGTGCGGTGTCAAATTGTAATAGGCAGAACGGGCACGGTGTGACAATCACATCCGCGTTCTCGTTCGAGATATTCTTGAACTTGTCCTCCGTGAGAGCATTGGCCAGCTCGACTATATGGCTCCTGACGCCCCCGCCCGCTCCGCAGCATGCGAGCTTATCATCGTACTCGATGCTCTCGGCGCCAAGGATCTTCACGATGTCATCGACCTTGATAGGGTCGTTAGGATCGTCGATGGCAGTGTTCTCGGTCGGCCTCAGATAGTGACAGCCGTAGTGAACGGCGACTTTGATGTTCTTAAGCGGCCTCTTGATGCTCTCAGAAAGAGCCTTCATCGTCTCGTCCGTGTGAACTATACCGACAAAGTGTCTGACCGAAACCGGGCGGAAGACCCTCCTGTTGCTTCCCTCAACCCTCTCGGGTATGCCAGTGTATTTCATACCTATCTTGGAGAGCACTTTGTTTGTTTGCCCCATGACCTTTGGCTCGGAGAGATATTCCGTCGCCTTCAGGAGCGAGCTGAAGCAGCCGTTGCACACGGTGACTATCTCGCTTTTATTCTTCTGAGCGAGGCAGAGATTCCTCGCAGCAAGAGCCAACCATGTGTCCCTGTCCGTCGAATAGAATATCCCCGGCACGGGGCAGCATGAGAACTCCTCGATGTCTGATACGTCGAGCTTGAGCCCCTCGGGGCCCATGACCCATCTGACGGCATACTCAATCCCGGGATATCTACTGGGTATCACGCAGCCGAAGAAGTACGCGTAGCTCATTCACCCTCCTCCTTGTTGGTGATCCCGAGCAGCCGATCGTATTTCGTCGTCTCGATGATGGTGTTGATGTCCTTCTTGACGCGCTCCCAGCCCGGCTTAGTGATTGCCGCCTGGGGGAGCCCCAATTGTTCGCGCTCCTTGAGCATTGCCTCATCGGGCTTGACAGTGAGGCCGTATCTAAGCAGGTTCGAGGCCGCGGTCTTGACGAATGGAGGCACTATGCCTTCCCGCACTGCGATGTGCCTCAATGCGATCATCAATTCCGCAGGGTTCAGATCGGCGGGGCAGTGCTCGTAGCATCTGTAGCAGGTCGCGCACACCCATCTTGTCGACAGAGTATGGCTCTTCATCCCGAACTGGCAGTACTTTATCGTCGTCCTGGTCTTGTACTCGATCTTGAGACTGATCGGGCACACCCCGGTGCAATTGCCGCACTGAAGACAGGTCATGACATCCTTGCCGCCGTAGCGGATTATCTCCGAGGCGAATTCGGGAACGAGGTCCTGCTCGGTGATCACCTTGTCCTCGATTAGCTTCTCGCGAAGACCGCTGATGAAGACCTTCTCCACCTCTCCCATTCTCACTCACCTCCTGCCGAATTTTTCGCGGCAAGAGCCGCGGTGAGCTCGTTCATCAACTGTTGATCTGTGAATTGCAATTGGTTGATCGCATGCTGCGGGCAGCCTGCGGCGCACGTGCCGCATCCGTGGCAGAGAGCTTCTGTGACCACTGCTTTTGATTGCCCGTCCTTTTCTGCTATCTCGATTGCGTGGTACGGGCAGAGCTCGGCGCAGAGTCCGCAGCCGACGCACAGTTCCTCGTTCACATTCGCGTATAGCGGCTCGACGATATGCTTGCCCTTGATCATGAGGGTCGATGCCGCGGACGCTGCAGCTTTCGCCTGGGCAACAGAATCCGGAATGTCCTTCGGCCCCTGGGCGCAACCGCAGATGAACACTCCCTCGATGGCGGTCTCCACGGGCCTCAGTTTTGGATGGGATTCCGCGAGGAAGCCGTCATCGGAGACTGGGAGGCTCAGCATCTTCTGAACCGGCGCGGTTCCCGGGTTCGGTATCAGCCCGACTGATAACACGACGAGGTCGAATTCCCTTTCCGTAATCTTCGCGAGAAGCGTCTCCTCCGCCCTGATGGTGATGTTTTCCGTGACAGGGTCCTTGGTAAGTTTTGCTGGCCTGCCGCGGATGAACTCGATCCCGTAATCTTCTCTGACCCGGTGATACAGCTCTTCGAATCCTTTTCCGAACGCCCGAATGTCATTGTAATAGATGGCTATCTCCGCATCAGGCGAGTGCTCCATGATTATCTGCGAGTTCTTCATCGCGTACATGCAGCAGACCCTGGAGCAGTACTTGTTGGCGATCTTGAGGTTCCTCGATCCGACGCATTGGATGAAGGCGATGCGCTGCGGCTCGACGCCGTCGGACGGCCTGACCAGATGCCCTCCGGTCGGACCCGCGGCATTTATCAGGCGCTCGAGCTCGAGCGCCGTAATCACATTCTTGTATTCCCAGTATCTGTAGACTCCCTTCCTCGTAGGAGTGTACACATCGAAACCTGTCGCGACGATGACCGTGCCCACCTTGAGCTCGATCTCCTCGGGCTCCTGCTTGTGATCGATGGCCTCGTTGACGCATGCCTTGACGCAAAGCTGGCACTTCCCAGTCTTGAAATGAAGGCAGTTCTCTCTGTCTATCGTATATTTCAAGGGAACAGCCTGCGGGAAAGGGACATAAATCGCCTTTCTTGAACCGAATCCCATGTCGAACTCGTTCGGGACTTTGACCGGGCATTTCTCGGCGCAAACCCCACAGCCGACGCACTTTTCCTCCATGACATATCTCGGCTTCTTCCTGATCTTGACGGTGAAATTCCCCACATACCCCTGGATATCGACGACCTCCGAGTAAGAGAGCATCTCGACATTCTTGTTCCTCGCGACTTCCACCATCTTCGGGGCGAGTATGCATATCGCGCAGTCCCCGGTGGGGAAGGTCTTGTCCAGCTGGGCCATATGGCCGCCGATGCTCGGTTCCTTCTCGACAAGATAAGTCTTGAATCCCTTGTCTCCGATGTCCAAAGCTGCCTGTATGCCAGCGATGCCTCCACCTATAATCAGACAGGAGGGTTCGACCGTGACCTCTCTCGGTGACAACGCAGTTGAAAGGCGTGACCGCTCGATGCCCATTTTGACAAGGTTTGCGGCTTTCCCGGTGGCCAGCTCTGGCTCCTTCATGTGAACCCAGGAGCATTGCTCCCTGAGATTTACCATGTGCATGAAATACGGATTGAGACCTGCGCCCTCGACGCAGTTCTTGAAAGTATATTCGTGAAGTCTGGGGGAGCATGAGGCGACGACAACACGATTCAGCCCCTTCTCCTTGATCGCCTTCCTGATCTCCTCCTGGCCAAGATCGGAGCATGCGTATTTAAGGTCCTTTGAGACGACGACACCGGGAATCTGCGATGCGATCTCTGCAACTTTCTCGCAGTTGACAACACCCCCGATGTTGGTTCCACAATGACAGACAAAAACCCCAATAACCTCTTTTTCAGGCTGCTTTGTTTCCGGGCTGGCTTCCATTGCTGTCACCTCCTAATCTCTTCGCAGGACCCTCGGACTCCTGCCCCCCCCTCCGAGGCAGTCTCAATCACTGAACGCCTTGATTTTGATCAATAGCGATTCATTGAGCATCGCCAGAGAACCCCGAATTGCGACGGACAAGCTTCTGACAATGAAATTAGATGCAACCCTATTTAATTAAGATTTCGGCAGTAATGTGTCGAATTTAGATTTTGAATCGACGATATTGAACGTGTGCTATCGTTTTTGCATGATTACTGCAATAATGATGGCATCAACATTTTTAGGAAACTTATTAATAAAATAAAATTGACAACACCTTAATACCTATGGCTCTATCAATCGAACAGAAAAATGCATCTGATCAGATGCTCAGAAAGAGCCAGTATACTAGTACATTTGCAATCGTGAGTGGGATTCCGATTTTTGCGAACTCGAGAAATTTTAGTGTTTCTCCCCGTTTTTCCGCGTTCTGGATGATGATGACATTGCTGGCCGCTCCGAAGATGAAAAGGTTTCCTGCAATTGTGCTGCCAGCGGCCAACGCGATCATCTCGTTCGATGATCCGCCCGCAAATTGAAGCATCGGCAGATACAGCGCGACAAAAGGAACGTTCGAGACGAGCTGACTCATGAAGACGCTGACGCCGAGTACCATCGGGATGGAAAGGATGTTCGTATCCCCGATGCTCGCCTGGAAGAAGCCAGAGGACCAGACGCTCCCCATGAGAACGAACATAGATGCGAAGAATATCAGCGTCGGCCAATCGATATTCCTCACGACCCTGAACCTCTGCCCGCTGAAAAACACAATCGGCGCGGCTCCGATCAAAGCGATATACGTCAGCCTCAAATCGATCTGTATCGACAGCGCGAACAAGGCGACTTTGAGGATTATCAGGGAGATCACAACCAAAAGGGAAACCTTCGAGAGAAATGCCAGCTTTGGATCTTTGATGGGTTCCTGATAATGATTCAATTCGTCGACCGAGAATTCGTCCCTGAAGAATATGCGCAGGATTAGAAAAGCAAGGAATAGATTTATTATCGTCGGAACCGCCAGCCGGACGAAGAATGTCACGAACGGGTTCTCGACATCTCCGCTCAGGGCGATGAGCAGATTCTGCGGGTTGCCGATAGGGCTTATGACGCTGCCTGTCGTCACAGCGATGGCTAGCGTCATCAGCATGAGCTTGCTAGATATCTCGAACTTCTTCGCGAAATAGAGCATGAGAGGAGTGCCGATTATTGCGAGAGTGTCATTCATCAGAACCGCCGAAAGGAACCCGAAGACGAAGAGTATCAGGAGGATCATCTGGTCAACATTTCTTGCCCTCTTGAACAGCCGATGAGAAAGATGCGAGAGATAACCGCTTTGGAAGAGCGACTCGCCGATTATGAACATCCCGAAAAGGAAGAGCATGACGTCGGCATTGATCGAGGACAGAGCCGCATCCGGTGCTATCTCGCCTGTGACGAAAACGATCACTGCGCCGAAAAGCATAATCTGCCAAATCTTGAGCTTGACATTGCCCACCTGTCGAACGGCGATGAGAATCAGGACTGCGAACAGAACGAGTATTGAAAGCGGGACCCCCGCTATCTCGAGCATATGATTGCCTAAACCGGCATTGCCGCTCGGTAATTAAGGCGATTGAAGCTTCCACACTTATATTACTAGAAATAGGGCTTATTTCGAGGTCAATTTTCGGTATTTAAAGCTGATATTGCAGCTCCCTTCCCTGCTGACCATGCAGGGGCCTATGGGATTGTCCGGAATGCATTTCGTGCCGAACAAGGGGCATTCCTCCGGCGTCGACAATCCTCTCAGGAGCTCCCCACACTTGCAGCCAGCCACTTCGTGGTATTTCGAATAATCGACGTCGCCGAGGATCGAATGATATTTCTCTCTCGCGTTGAGGTGAGAGAACTCCTTCTTGAAATCGAGTCTGGACGCTTTGATTACAGAGAAACCGCGCCAAGCGACATCCGTGGTCTTGAAGACTTTTTCGAGCAGTCCAAGGGCTTTCGGGTTTCCTTCCGGACGCACGACTCGCCGATATTCGTTTTCGACCTCTGCCCTGCCCTCGATATTCTGCTTCGCAAGCATGTAGGCGCCCATGAGCACATCGATCGGCTCGAACCCCGCGACTACCTGTGGTATCCTGAAGTCCTTTGATAGGAATTCGTACGGCGATACGCCGATTATCGCGCTGACATGTCCTGGCTCTATCAGGCCATGGAGCTTGACCTCCCCCAGTTCGACTATGGCATCAAGAGCTGGAGGCAACACTCTGTGAGTGCTTAAAATGGAGAAATTCTCCGGTGTATCTGATATTGCAACGGCCGCCGTAGTCGGAGCCGTAGTCTCGAATCCAATGGCGAAGAAGACGACCTCCTTTTGCTCCTCATGCTTCGCGATCTCGACGGCGTCGTCGATCCCGTACACTATCCGCACATCCGCGCCCTCGCCTTTCATCCTCATCAGCGAGCTCTTTGTGCCCGGAACCCTCACTGCGTCGCCGAACACGGTGATCGTCTTTCCCGCTCTTGCGAGGGCGAGCACCTCATCGATCTCCTGCGGGAGCGTCACGCATACCGGACAGCCCGGCCCCTGCCTCACATCGATCCCGACCTCGGAGAGCCTGTCGAGCAATCCGAACCTCACGAGGGTATCCTGGTGAGTGCCGCATACATGCATGAAAGTCAGCTGGACATTCATCAAAGAGATCCTCTGAAGGATCATATCCGCCATCTGCCGGTCCCTAAGCCTCAACATCTGGCACCACCAGCTCTATGTCCCTGACCGTGCAGCCGAGACCATCCTTCACTTTGGCTATGTTGCCGCACGAGGGACATTTCAATATCGGAACGAGCGAATGCACATCATCCGGCCGCTCCGGCGCTCCGGAGTATCCGCAGTCGCATTCTATTGTTCCATGCATCGTGGAGATATCTATCTTCGCGCCGTCCGCAATAGTATCTTTCGTCAATATCTCGAACGCGAACCTCAGCTGCTCTTCCCCGAGGAATGTGAATTCCCCAATGTCGAGATTCACATGCTGCACTTTCTCCGCGTTCCTCTTATTCGCCTCTGAGAGAATGAGGTTGACTATCTGGCTCATAACGGAAAATTCATGCATCTAACACATCCTCTCCGGAGAGATCCTGCGACAGCAGCTGCCTGAAAAGCTCCAAGGTCTCCTCGGCTTCCTCTGCATCCAACATCTGAATCGCATAGCCTGCATGGACTATGACGTATTCTCCGACCTTCGGGTCTTCGACCAAGGAGATGTTGACCTCTCTGAAGTTGCCGCCGTAATCCACCTTCGCATGGTCGCCGTTTATCTCCAAGATCTTCGCGGGGATAGCTAGACACATAGTTGAAACCAGTAAGACCCTGTTATTTTAATTCTTTCCGGCTACCTTTGCGCCGACGATCGCGTTCTGGCCCGCCGATATGCCACCATCGCCGTTCGGTATCCTCTGGTGCACATAGAACTCTATCTTTTCAGACTCGACGGCCTTTCTGAGGATGTCGGATATTACACCGTTGTATGATACCCCACCGCAGAAGCCGACATACTTCAGGCCCTCGGCCTTTGCAACCTCGCAGGCGGACTTCCCGGCCTCCTTGACCAGCGCTTCGACAAAAGATCGGGCAATGTTGCACCTGCCCTTCTCACCCTGCCATTGCTTATCGAACAATTGGTCGAACAATGATAGGGTGTCGATCACTTTGATCCCGTCTATCACGTCCGATTGCACATCGAACTTGTATGTCGGCTTTCCGAGAGTGAGAAGCCTCTCGAGCTTCATCGCTGGTTCCCCTTCGTATGTCCTCTTGCAGGAAACATCTAGTATGCAGGAAAGCGCATCGAGCACTCTACCCATGCTGCTCGTGCGATGACTTCTCGGGAGCATTTTTGAGAATACTTCAATGTCCGACTCAGGGAATTCCGTGACCTTTCGCTTGAGCATGAGCTTGATTGCGGTGACGATCCTTCTGATATCGACTGCTGCACGGTCGCCTCCGAGCAATGGGATTTTTCTGAGGGTCGCGACCCTTCGGTACTCCTCGAAGTCCGCGACGAGCATCTCCCCTCCCCAGCTGGTGCTGTCGTCGCCGTATCCTGTCCCATCCCATGTGAGGAATACTCCTGGCAGTTTCAGGTTTCTATCGATCATCAATGATGCCGCGTGCGCATGATAATGTTGAGTTTCTATGAAGTCGCATTCGAACTGCATTGCGAGGCTTCTCGCGACAATCCTTGTTGAATATTTCGGATGCTTGTCCCCGCCGATCGCCTCGACTTTCTTTACGCCAAGAAGGTCTTTCAAATGATGTATCGCCGATTCGAGGAACTGAAGAGTTGGGTACTTGTCAGTCTCGCCTATGTACTGAGTGAGGAACAGCTCACCGTTCCTCGAGACCGATCCGGTGACATCCCATTGCGCTCCCACGCTTGCCACAGATGCCTTGTGATTGAGAGGGATCGGAACCGGCACGAATCCTCTCGACTTTCTGATGAATGCGGTGTCGCTCCCGTTGATCCGGATAACTGAGTCATCGCATCTGTTCACTATCGCCCTGTTGTGAAGCAGATAGCAGTCCAGCCTGAGATCGTACGCCTTCTGGTTCTCGATGATCATCGGTTCCCCAGGCGGGTTTGCCGATGTCATGATCACCCCGTCGACTGTCAGGTTCTTGAACAAGAGATGGTGAGCCGCCGAATAAGGGAGCATGATCCCGATATTCATCAGGTCGGGCGAGACGCCCTGGAGCTTCTGGTACATGGCCGCCTTTTTCCTGACAAGGAGTATCGGCCTCTGGGGCGATGTCATCAATTTCTCCTCCTGAGGAGAAATTATTGCATACTTCTTGGCCACCTCCAAATCGCGCATCATGACAGCATAGGGTTTCTCGCCTCGCCTGTAGAGCTTTCGCAGCCGATCGGCGTTATTGAAAGTTGCAACAACATGCATCCCGCCCCATCCTTTCAGTACCCCGACCATTCCGGACTCGATCTTCTTCGCGAAGGTCTCGAACGGATCTGTGGATTTGATTTCCGCCCCTGACCTGTCGAACAGTCGGTACTCAGGACCGCATTCGGGACAGGACATCGTCTGCGCGTGGAATCTTCTGTTCTCCGGAGAAGTATATTCGTTCTCGCAGCTCTCGCAGAGATGGAAATCCTTCATCGATGTCCTTCGCCTATCGAACGGCACGTCGGCTAAGACTGTAAACCTCGCCCCGCAATCGGTACAGTTCGTGAACGGGAAAGAATATCTCCTGTTGCCGGAATCGTTGATATCCTCCAGACACTTGTCGCACAATGCCGTATCTATCGGTATCAGCGACGTCCTGTTTCCTTCCGAGCTCTTCTTGATCTCGAAAGGCCCCAGCTTCTCGTCGATATCCACTATCTCCGTTTTCTCGATCTTTGCGATCGGAGGCAGTCTCTGCTTCAATTTTGCTATGAACTCGTCGGGATTTCTATCGATATGGACCTCGACATTCGATCCGTTATTCAGGACGAAACCCTTGAGCCCGAGCTCGCGAGCAACTCGAAAGACCGTCGGCCGAAAACCGACCCCCTGGACAACTCCATAGAAAACGATTTTCATGACTGATCATCCTACATTCCCAAAGCGCGCATCAGCTCGTCTATGCCCTTGCCGTGCCGCGCATCCGTCAATATGAGTTTCGCCTTGGGATTCACCTTCTTGACATCTTTTACGAGCGATTCCGGATCGACTTCCATGGCTCCTGCAAGATCGATCTTATTGATGACGACGACGTCGGAGAATGCGAACATCCTCGGATGCTTGCGTACCATGTCGTCACCCTCCGTGACGGATATCACGACCATCCGCTTGTCAGTGCCAAGAGGGAAATCGAGCGGGCAGACAAGATTGCCGACGTTCTCAATGAACAATACATCAATCTTGTCAAGAGGCAGCTTCTCGAGGGCATGCTCGACAAGATGCGCGTCGAGATGACACTCCTTGCCCGTCGAGATATTCTCACCAATTATTCCGTGCTCGACAAATCGATCGTAATCGTCATGGCCGGCGACATCGCCCGCAATCGCGGCGACTGAAACACCTTTCGCCTTCAATTTATCCACAATTTTCTCGATCAGGAGGGTCTTTCCCGAGCCGATCGCGCCCATGACATCGAATGATTTAACCTTGAATTTCTTCAGAAGGGCACTGTTCTCTTTGGCTAGCTCGCGGTTCGCGGCGAGGATGTCTTTCTCCATCTCCACTGAGACAGTTTTGTGCATGGATTAGCATGATATTGAAGGGCTTCTAAATGTTTTGGTAGTTGTCAAATGATTTCTCTCGGAGAAGCTGGCTTAATAAGTACGGGGGTGGTTTTATTAAATCACGCACATTTTCTCATAGAAATGCACTGTTCTAGGAATATAGGTTGTCTGGCTCTCCGATTTTTCATTTTTTCAGTCATGATAATGACTGATGCAGGGTTTAAGTGCGATAGGGTGCCTGAGTTCCTCTTCGAGCGGTAGTCTGACGATGCATGGCAAATGCTATTTCCAATTGCAAATCGCAAGCTCAATTCAGCATAGACTATGACTATCATCAGATCTGCCGAAGTGCTTTAAGAGGTCGTTAAAATGGAAGAAAACGGCATGCGTTATTTGGCTAGAAGGAAAATACTGTCTTCAGTCATTACGATGCTGATGCTTGCATCCGTGGTCGTCGGAATTGTCGGCGAAACGGACGCGGCACAGGGTGCACCATGCACCTATGGATACCGTTGGACTGACAGTAATCTCCCTGCTCCGATAGTGAGCTATAACTGGGTTGAGATTAACACAACTGGAACCGATGCGCAAGTATCCGGCGATGACCAGTGGGGCGGACCGTATCCGGTAGGATTCGAATTCAATTATTTCGGAACGAACTATTCCGCATTCAATGTGACGACAAATGGTCTGCTTATTTTCGGACCTGGAACGAACGATTATACCAATGATTACATACCAGATACGTTTAATCCTGACAACATTCTCGCACTCTATTGGGACGATATGTGTGTCAACTATAGCGTCTATAATAATGGAAAAATCTACTACGAGACCATTGGCTCAGCGCCAAATAGGCAACTCGTGGTCGAATGGTGGCAGATATCTCGTCTCGGAACAACGAATCTGATGACATTCGAGGCCATACTGAACGAGACCGGGCAGATATGGTTCCAATATGAAACCTTGAGTTCCACACTCGGAAGTAGCGCGACCGTAGGGATCGAGAATTATGATGGTTCCGACGGAGTCCAATATCTCTACAACAGTGCCATTCTGTCAGATGGTTTGGCGATAAGATTCGACATGAGGGCTGTCACGATAGGCGTTGATCAGTGGTCCTCAGGGTTCCCGAGTCAGGATATTAGTTACACTTTGACCGTTCAGAATTATCAGGACATTACTGATTCTTTCGACCTTACCAACACGTCGATAAGCGGCTGGCCAGTCAGCTACTGGGATTCGACAGGGACAGTTCTCCTGGTGGATAACAATGGCGACATCAACGGATATCCCGACACAGGAGATATCGCATCTGGAGGAACTATCGACATAGTGGTAATCGTGAGCATTCCTGCAGCTCCGACCTCTGTGCAGGAAGTGACCACGATCATAGCTACATCCTTTGCGGATAACTCACAGAGCGATTCTGCGACCTTGACGACAAATGTATTGTCGGTCTTCGAGCCGCCTCACTCTGACTATGCGGTCAGTGATGATGCAGATGCATACTACGAATATCTTGTAGTGAACGTCTCTCTGAACATCAGCGTCTCGGACGATTATTACATCTACGCCGATCTCTACAGCCCGACCTGGAACTATATCGGTGGAGCTTCGAACTGGACATATTTAGATGCGGGCATAAGGATAGCAGGCCTTTGGTTCACTGGGACGCAGATCAGTCTTGCAGGATATGACGGACCATACAATGTCTATCTCTTTCTGTACGATTCGAGCTGGAACTACATAGACTTCGACAGTTACACCACAGGATCATACCTCGCATCCGATTTCCAGCCGATCGGTATGTTCGAGCCGCCGCACTCAGACAGTGGGGTGGATACGGATGCGGATCTGAAATATGATTATCTGGCGGTCGATGTCGTGGTCAACATAACCACTGCGGATGACTACGAAGTCCAAGGATACCTTTACAACGCTTCAATGGTCCTCATAGATACGACGACCAATCTGACATTCTTTTGGGCAGGCATCAACTCGGTACGCCTGATGTTTGATGGAGGAGACATCTACTCATCGGGCCTCGACGGCCCCTATTATGTGTACCTTGATCTGTATACAGACTGGGGAATCTGGATTGATTCCGACATTCACACTACTGCGGCATATCTGTACACAGATTTCGATTCCCCGCCACCCGCCTTCATGCCTCCATGGTATGAAGACTTCGAATCAGGAACTCTTGGCGGCACTACAGGTCACAACTGGACGGCCTCGATAGCGACACAGGCAGGCGTTAGCACCGCCACTGCAAATTCAGGGATATACTCGATGTACACGAGATGGAATTCGGTAACGGTGACTTCCTGGGAAGTGAACCTCAGCGGGCTAGCATCCGCCGAAGTGAAATGCTGGATACAGAGAGGAGATGACGCTTTCAGCGAAGATCCTGACGCCGGAGAGGATCTCATTGTGCAATATAGAAATGTGACAGGCACATGGATAGACCTCGAGACATTCATGGGATCAGGGACCCCAGGAGAAACCTATTGGAGGACTTACAGCCTGCCCGCAGACGCTCTTGGTCCGCATTTCCAACTGAGGTTCTACCAGACAGGTGGAAGCGGCTCGAACAGCGATTACTGGCACATTGACGATGTCTACATCGGGGCACCGGTAGATCTCGCGCATCTCTCACCGCCCTATTCTGAGACAGCCATCGACTCCAACTCGAACCTTCTCTATGATTGGTTGGTTATCGATGTGCCCGTCAATGTGACGATCGCAGGAGTCTACACCGTCCAAGGAATTCTCAGAGATATGTTCACCACAACGATTGAGACCGTTTCTAACACGACGAGCCTGTCTGTCGGCATGAATATCGTTCAGCTTTGGTACGCAGGCATCAATATCGGATCAAACTCGGTGAACGGGCCATACAATGTGACCATTCATCTCAGGGACGATGTAATCGGACTGCTAGAGACTGACTGGTACAATACAGCGGCATACAGCTGGTTCGATTTCGAGACTTGGAACAGTGTGCCCACGGCATTCTTCCAGGTGACACCATCAGTCTACGGGACTACCGCGACGGTCTTCACATTCGATCCTTCCGGAAGCAGCGATCCTGAGGATTCAGATATCGATCTGGAGATGAGATGGGACTGGAACAATGACGCAGTATGGGACACGACCTGGGCTGCGCTGGGATCCATAAATCATCAGTTCGCGACTCCGGCGGTCTATACGGTTGTTCTTCAGATCAGAGACACGGGATGGCTCACAGATACATATGCCGAGATTCTGACAGTCAATGAGAGTGCTCCAGTTACAACTGCCACCGTCTCAGGAGAAACTGGTCAGAACGGGTGGTATGTATCTGATGTCACGGTGACTCTCAGCGTGACGGATGATTTCAGCGGCGTGAATTACACCCAATACTACATCGGAAGCGGTTCTTGGCAGACATATGCCTCTCCGATATCGCTCACGAGTGACGGCGTATTCACTGTCCACTATCGCTCGGTTGACAATTCGAGCCTTGTTGAGGCGATAAAATCCGTGACGATAAGCATAGACACAGTCGCCCCTGTGATAGCAGTTGATCAGGCGGACGGCACGAGGTTCGTCAACAATTCGATATTGATAAGCTGGGTTGCCGACGATGCGACGAGCGGCATCCTCAGGATAGAGATAAGCGTCGACGGCGGCGCGTTCACAAGCCTAGGAGCTTCGATTACATCGATGAATCTCTCGGGTCTGCCTGCAGGAGATCACACGATAATCGTCAGAGCAGTGGACAGAGCAGGGCACACAGCTCAGGACAGCATCGATATCGAGGTGACGGCGGCTCAGACATCTATCATTGGAGACTTGCTGATTTGGATCATCCTGATCGCAGTGATAGTTGCCGCGGTTTTCCTGATACTGCTTCTCCTCTTGAGAAGGAAGAAGGGAGAGCCCACGACGCAATATCCTGTGCAGCAGTATCCAGTGCAACCTCAAGCACCTCAGCAGCCGATGCAACCCTATGCGCCTCCGCCTGCACCAACTCAGCCTTACTCGCCACCACCTTACTCACCGCCAGGACAACGACCTTAAAAACAAAGAAGATTCGAGAGGCTCGCCTCAGAGGAGGAGAGCCTCGCGACACAATTTTTCTATCCGCCTTTTTTTTGTCTTTCTATTATTAATTTGATTGAGGCCACATGTTCCAAAATGCTATTAAGCGATGAATGAGATATTTCATTTTGAGAAGACCATCCCGCTCGACTTATCGCAGATGGTCTCCCAAGAGTGCTGACGGGGGCACTTTGATATTCCCGGAAGAGGGGGAGTAAAAAAAATGAAAAGCAATGGAATAAAGGCGGTTTTGGCAATTCTTGTTGTCTGTGTCTTGTCTCTGTCGCTCATACCAGTCGCCGATGCCGCTGGGAGGCTTGGAAACAAGCTGACCTCTGAGGAGATCGCATTCGCGATGGCCGTCGGCAACGGAGAATACGCCTACGAGCAGGATTGGATATACTCCTACGAGTACGGCGAATTCGAAATTGATCTTGGCGAGGCATGGAGAGGTGCAGGGAGCGAGCCGGCACATGAATATGCGATGTACCTGAAGGATGAGATGACGGACATCGGTCTTCAGGACGTAACCCTGGAAGGATTCCCGGTGCATGCATACAACTACGGCGGAGCTTCAGTGCAGGTCCTTGACCCAGTCGAAAGCGAGGAATGGCTGGCTGCGGGTCACGGAGGCTTGCCAGGGACACCATCAGATGGAATCACAGCTGAGATAGTCTATGTCGGGCTCGGAACGATGTACGACTATGAAGGAAAAGACGTGACAGGCAAACTGGTACTGATCGATGTCAGCGAGGAGGAGATGTATTGGCTTCAGTATCCTCTATACGAGGCTGAGCTTCACGGTGCAGTCGGCGCGGTAGTACACTGGGTCGAATACCAACTGCTAGAGGATGCAGTCGTGACGCACGACTCCGAGGCGAGAACAACTATACCTGCAGTTTGCATCAGCCACAATAACGCGGAATATCTCATAGACCTGATAATGACCAGCGACGACCCTGTCACAGTGAAGATCTGGTGCGACGCTGATATAGACTATGATGGTGTTGGAAACAATGTATACGGATACATCTGGGGAACGACTCATCCGGACGAGTACATACTGATAGCCGACCATTACGACAAATGGTGGTACGGAGCGGATGACAACGGCGCAGGTGTAGCAAGACTTCTCGGGATTGCAAAAGCAATGGTGAACTCAGGATACATGCCCTCAAGGACGATAGTGTTCCTTGCAACAGACGCGGAGGAATATGGATGGACGGACACCGAGTTCGACTGGGCACTGGGAGCATGGTGGGCGATATTCGACCAGCATCCAGACTGGGCAGGAAAGACACTTGGTGCGTTCTGCCTTGAAGGAGGAGGCACGACAGGTGCAACGAGCGTGTATGCTCACGGGACTCCTGAGACACAGATGTTCAGGAAGGGTCTGCTGCAGCTGTTCAATGAGTGGTTCTCTAACACTGCTCCTTGGTCGAGTTACTATGTAAACTCAGTCGAATGGACCGATAGCTTTGCGACCACCTGGGCAGACGAGTTCAGCTTCTGCTCGGCGGGAATACCTATAATGAATGTCGGCAGCTGGAGATCCGCATATGAAGGATACGACTACCACACGCAATACGATGCCATGTACGGCATTTCTGCAGAGAGCCTCGCAATGAGCATTGTCTCCAACGGCATTGCGGCGATAGAGATGGATAGATCCGTCATAATCCCGTACAGCTTCCAGAAGAGAGCGGACGATCTTGGAAAACAGCTGGAGGATTGGCTCATCAAGGCTGCAGGCTTGGATTCGACCGAGATAATGCAGGCATTGAAGGAGTTCTACAGAGTATCCGACGATGTCTGGAAATTGATAAAATCTAAACAATACTCGGGCGATCCTGACATGATTAACGCCAAGCTGCTCGAGATTGCGAAACTTGTATTATCCGACTTCACCCAGGTCGGAGGATACGTCGAGGCGTTCTATCCGCACAGGCACTACCAGGACGATACTTGGTTCCTGAGGGAGGGCATCGAGTCGCTCGAGGATGGAAACATCAACAGGGCGCTGATGTGGCTCTCATGGGTATACGGAATGTATCACGGCCGATGGTGCAGCTACGAGAACTACGAATACATGCAGCTTGACAGGTGGAACGACGACAACTTCAACCAGTTCTGGGCGCGCGGGAGGACGGCAAATGTCATCGACATCTGGGATGAGTATATCACCCTCTGGGAGAAGAGGATGACAGGCGACAAGGATTTCTCAGATGAGATAGAATCTCTTTGGATGAAATACAATGTACAGGTAGAATACTTCGATGCTGCCCTCGAGGACATGACGATGACTTTATACAGCGCAACTGAGAAGCTGAACGATGTCAAGATGATGCTGATGTAGACATCTTTGAATTCTCAAACCCTTTCCTCGATTTTTTCCTTTTTCGCAGTAAATATTCTGATTTGTTAAAAATTTTCCAAATTACTAATCCTCAGGCAGATGAATGGCGAATTGACATACATCGTCGCCCTTGAGAATAGATTTCAGCAGCTCGATTCTCACGGGTCTTCCAAGAATACGCTCCCAGTTAGTCTTGTAGAAGCCTCCGCCGCAGTAGCAGTATATAGATGGTATTTCGATCTTAGATCTGATTGCCTCTCTTATTCTGTCGCAATGACAATAGCTTGCTTTCTTCTCGATGTCCGACTTCGCCTCGAAATATCCTTTCAAATCGGCTGGAATTTTGGTGGCTATGATTAGATTACCCTTCTTCAGACCTGCCTCGCCCCAATTCTGTTCGATGATTTTCTGCCGCCATTCCTCCGGCATCTTCCCGAAGCGCCTCTCGATGTTCATGATGAAGTCCTTTTGCCAGAAATCGTGGAGGTCATCAATGTCGCCGTTCCATTCGAACACTGCCCTCAGTATCGAAATCCTCGACTCGGGAAGCTGATGCGCACATCTCATCAGGATCTTCTTAACATCCTCTCGACTCGCATGCTTCTCCAGTCTTTCGATCATTTCCTTAGTCCAAGTGAAGTTCTCCTCTTCCGAGTATTCGCCCGATGCATCTATCTCCTCTGGGAAAACGGTTCGATATTTCTCTTCGCTAAGGACATCGCAAGCATTCTTGCGGAATAATTCTCGCCATTGATCCGGTTTTTTCATTCCCATCTGATATCGTTTACTAATGAGCGGTATTGCGTATTGAATATTGCGGACGAGGGGCTCCCAAGACCCTGATAACAGAGGAAGAGGATTGAAATAAGGACAGTCTCATGAATTTGAAAGAGGCGGTCCATGAAGAGGCAGATCGAGACCTATATACAGATGACCGAGTCAATCAACGAGAGATATTCCCCGGTTTCGAAAGACGAGAACGAGATGATTCTAGATGCAATCAGGATGTTCAATGCGGAGCTGCTTGAGACGAAGGATGTCATGCAGGTGCTCCAGAATGCCGCCGAGGTGATTTACAGCGTTTTCGGGCTGAAAGAAATATTGATTGGCCTAAAGGGAGGTGACGGGCTGTTCCGCTACAAGGTCGTCATAGGTCACACGAAAAAGGCTGAAGCGGCTATCAGGAATGCCGCATACCAGGTTGAAGAAATGTCGATGTCGGATGAGTTCCCGGCCATCACGATATGCAACACAAGCGAGTTCTCCCTGAAGGAGGATCTTCCGGACAATGTCATGGAGATCCGACAGTTCAACCGCCCCGCTGAGTTATCAAAGCCGAGGACTTCAACCGATGCTATGATGGAGGGCGATTACCTCGACGTTTATATTTTTGGCAAAAAGGACGAAATGCTGGGTTGGATAGAGGTGTCGAGCCCGAGCGACGGGAAACTGCCGTCCAAGGAGACGATCAAAGGACTTGAGCTTTTGGCATCGATACTCGGCATCGTTCTGTCCTATATTGGTCTACCGGAATAACTAGGCCGGGATTGAAGGAAAACCTATTGTGCCCAGAAATATTAATATATATAACAACGTTATTTCTTTTACTTTGCTATTCCGATTTCTCAAGAGGGGGGAGCAGTAGATGGAACAAAAGGAAGAAAATAGCAGCATATATTCTGATAGAGCGGTCGCTGCGAGCAGAAGGACGCGATCTAGGATTCTTCAGAAATTGATTGTCCCATTAATCGTCGTCTCGCTCACGGTCCCGCTCTGGGCAGGAAGCGCTGAGGGCGCGCAGGTCCCGGCGGGCTTTCTGAATCCGGTGAAAATACCGAAATGGGTAAACCAAATCGACGGTCCGCCGCCCGTATGGGAAGCAACGCCTTACTACGATCCTGAGACAGGCGAACTGCTCTACGACTACGAAATAAAAATGGTCGACGACATATACCAGCAGATTCTGCCTGCTCCGCTGCCGATGACGCATGTCTGGGGCTATGCAGGTATTGCGAAGGACGCTTTGACCGGTGCTTCGCTCGGCAACGTTGCCAGCTCCCCGGGAGCTTCATTTGAGGCAGCCCAAGGAGAGCAGATCAGTGTGAAATGGGTGAATGAAATAGACGACACACACATGTTCGCCGTCGACCCGACACTGCACTGGGCGAACCCGAACGACATGATGATGCTGGAGCCGCCTTTCGAGCCGTATCCTCCGGGATATGAGGATGCGCAGTCTCCGGTGCCTTTGGTAACTCACCTGCATGGAGCAGAGGTTCAATCGACATCCGACGGAGGTCCTGAGGCGTGGTTTACTTACAACGGCCTACACGGTTCCGCATACAGCTCGAAGGTAGAGGTACCTGGCTCAAACTGGGCGATATACACCTACCCG
>JAOUEZ010000112.1 GCA_029858465.1 Thermoplasmata archaeon
AATTTTGCGACGAGATCAGGATAGGTATGAATCAACGGGTTTCCGTTGGTTGATGCCTTCGTCGATTCCTTGAAGACCCATTTCGGGGCGCCGTCCCACGTCCTCTGCCACGTCATCCTGTCGCTGAATCGGTCGGAAATGACCGGAGTGATGTCCAATACTTTTCCGTTAGAATCGATGAGAGCGATAGAATCACCGTCCGCAAAAGAATCACTAGGGTCTCCGTTGTCCAACGAGGTTTTTGAGAAAGTAAAGACCTTGTATCCCCTTGCAGGTAAGCAGCCCGAGAGCTCGAGGACGGCAATTTCTCCATGCATTGTCTCCAGTCTGAATCCTTCGACTGAGACCTCTCGTGTCAGTGGATTGTATATTTCAACCCATTCCCTGCCCGCATCCTTGCCCGAAGGGTTCAGCTCAACTTCGTTGATCACAAGCTGATCGCAAAGCGGCAGACGGTATTTCATCAGGAGACCTGCGTTTATGGAAATGGATATCCCGAGAAGCGGGACCGGTATCGATGAGAGAAGACCGCCCAAGCCAGGGATGTCCTTTAGCTGCGCTCCGGCCTGCTTATAATCGTCGATCTCCGGGGACCATATCTGGAACTTGATACCTTCCCAACGCCCCTCTATCTCGAACAGATGGTCTCTGATCTCCATGAACGGATCGCATCTCATATCCAGCCTGAGGGACCCGCACCTTATCGTCGTGTTGGCGATAATGTCTATCAATCCGTTGGACAATTTCGCTATCCTGAATCCCCAGGAAAGTTTCAAATCCCCAAGGTTCAGAATGAATATTAGCCTCACAAGATCCTTTGCCTTCCTGAAAAGCAGGTCGGGAAGAGATAATCCAACGACTACCCCAAAAGGTCCGTATGAGAATCTTATGTCTATCCTGCCAAGAGCATCAAGCACTATCTCGATGAAGCCCCATATAGGGGAACCTCTGATCATATTCACGACATCTCTTATGACCGAGATTACCCAGCAGCCGACCTCGAAAAGCAGTTTGCCGACCTTTTCGATGAACCCGCAGATATATCTGGAAATTTCTGATAGGCAGTCATAGATGAAGCTGAACATTTTCTGGAATCCTTCGATGAGAGGCGAGATAAACTCCCAAATCCTGTTCTTGATCTCCATCAGCAGATTCCATGCATCTCCCATGAGAGTGTTACTGGATTCGTACGACACATCATCAAGTGCCCACCCCGAGAACGCGGTTATCGTCAACTCAATATCGACGAGCACCTCATCCATCGCGGATTGTCTTTGATCCAGAGAATCCTTCAGAGCAATTTCGACCAGCCCTCTTATGCGAATCCTCCAGTTGTTCTCGAACGGAAAAGATGCATTGCCATCGATGTTCGTGTAATGAATCGATTTGGTGCCAGCGACTCCTATCGATCCGGGAGATGCGACCGATACCAGCAATTTTCCAGTCGGGTCAAGATTCTCAACACCGATCAGTCCTCCAGCTGCAATCTCTTGAGCGTTCAAATAATTTGGAGACTGTGTCAGGATCGGTAATATTTTTCGAGATGCCGAAGCATTCTGTTTGTTCTCTCCCATGAGTTCTATCGCTCCCTTTGGCGGCAGAGATACCTGCTCATCCAAGGACAACTCGCGTGTCAAATTTGATATCTGCAGGTCCAGGGCGTCAACCCATCCTCTGACGCCGTCCATGATTCTCTTCCCCAGAAGCCCTTCCGCGAGCCATTTGAGAAAATTGTTCGGGACAGTGCCCTCGAATTCAGCCGGGGCATTGTTCACGTCATCTATGAATAGAATAACTGCTTTCTTAGTCAAATTGGATATCCTTTGAATCTCGCCGGATATGCATCTGTCCCAATACTCGAGATCGCCCGTGGACAAAAGCCTGCCAACCAGCACAGCAACTTCATCCCTCCAATTGTCAGGGAGGCATTCCGGATTCGATACGATGGCGCTATCTGCAAGAAATTTCGCGAGATTCTCTCTCGCATCGGAAATAATCTCATTAAGAGGAAGCAGATCGTCCCAGGTACGATTTATAAAATCTTTGAGCGCGATGAGCAGGTCGTCGCATCTCAGAATATCAGAATCATAATCTATCGGGATTGCGGTCTCGATCTGAATATCCTCCAGGTTTTTCTTTAGCCTGTCGAGTATCTCCAGGACGATGGGCTCTTTGCCCGTGTTTGTCGGATAAATTTCAACTGCGGGGATACCTTCGGCCAAATGCATGCAGAGCATGATGACGAGTCTTTCGATCTTCTCTCCGATCCTGACTATGTTCTGGAGCAGGATCTCCCTGAAATCGATCCATGCCTCGCTGTCGATTATCGACCGGGAAGGAAGGTCGATGTTCGCCTCGCTGTTTCCTATAGCTATCGGTGTGAGCCGCCCGTTTGAATCAAATATGTAAATATATGATGGCAAGGGAGCTATCGTGACATCCGCGGAATCTGAGAATATGCCATTCCAAAGGCACTCTGGGAGATTGATTTCCTCGAGCTTGGAGGCGACGCGGTCTTGGGTATCCTCAAGACGAGTCTGCACTCCTGTCAACGATTCGAGCATCACCTTCCATTGCTCCCCTGCGGCAATGGAGATTAGCTCGAAAGTCTCTGGGACATCGATCAGACATAAGTATTCGAGATTTCTCAAGACAAATCTGTCTATCAGCGAATACATTATCTGCACTGCGAAATCCCGTTGATTGACCCCCGCAGACGTCGCGTCGCATCGGAGGAACATGAAGGTCTTGAAAGGATCTATTCGTCCAGAGAACCAGTCCGAAAATGCCGCGAGCGATTCCAATCTTCCAGATTTTTCAATCAGTGCTTCCCAGGCACCGGCATCGACAGTGCCGAAGTCAGAAAGCTCGGTCAATTGCAGTGCGAGGTTCACCGCGATTTCCACATCCTTCGCCGTTATGATCTCTCGGACCGACTTGTCCTCCGGATGTCCTGGGACACCGTATCCTTGGATGATCCTGAGCTGTGCGAGCTGGGTGAGGATGTTCCTCACTATTCTTGCGAGCTCCCCTTCGCTCTTCGATGCCTTGTCTATTCGATCGAGCTTTGTCGCAAAGAAAGGAACAGGGGTCTCTATCTGCTTTGATATTTCGATAGAGGTCTTGTAATTGATGTTCTCAGATACCGCAGCCATGTCGATTGTGATGCAGATGGTTATACCGGCAGGAACCGACGAGTTCGAGACGCCCTTTATCTGATAAGTCTCGTATGCCGCAGAAATGTTTCGCAACGATGCGTTTACGGATATCCTCCCGACATAGAGCGGATAACTGCGGTCGAAGTGCTCCATAAGGATTTTTTTAATGTCTTCTTGAAAAAGTGATATGTTGAAAGGCTGCTTTGCAGAGTTAAGAGCCTTAGTCGCCGCCATCTGCAAGGCCAGCTCGCATTCCGAGATGACAAGCTCTCTGGTTCTTATCGCCGCCTCCGCCTCTATCTGTGCGGATATCATGTCCCTGTTTATCTTCTGTGTCTGATAGACTCCTGCGCCAACGACGCCTACCGTGAGAAGAATGATCACTGCGGCGAATGCGAAGGCAGAGTTCGCCCTCGAATCACTTTTGAGAACCTTCTTTGACATGCCGACCACCGAATCCCGAGGGTTCAATGGACGGGCTTTTTGAACTTGAATAGAAAACCACTGCAGTTAGTCTGCAATCATCTCAGCAGATCATGCCGTTTCGATTTTCGATGCGTGCCCGCCGCAGATGCTCAGGATGTTGTCTCTGGATTTCTTGGCGGCCTCAATCAATGTGTCGAGTGGTATCCCCGGCACTCCGCACGTTATCACGAGCGCATCGGTCGTCTCTGATGTTATCTTGCTGTCATCTGCGTCCCTGTACGGATACACAGCTATCAGAGAGCCTCCCGAGGACATCACCGGCAGCCCTGCCTCTAGAGATTTTTTCTCGGTCATCCCGATCCCGAAGAATTGCTCGCCTTCTTTGGACATCCGAAGAATCGCCGGCTCCTCCAGGATCTCGATGTCGAATGCCGCTATCGGGATGCCCGTCTCGGCGGACGCGATGTTATATGAATCGACGAAATCGTTTATTCTCGGCAGAGTCGCGTTCTTCAATATTCTTCTCACGAGTGCTTCCGCTGCTGGTCTCGTCTTCGTCGGATCGACCTTGATTTTCCAGAAGAAATCTCGATATGCTCTGAAATCCGGCCTGTCCTTCACCTTGTCCAGATCGAGGCTGTCCCGCATCATCTGTGCGGATTCCCTGATCCTCTGTGTGAGCTTGTCGCTCACGGACCCGATCCTCATCCCATTTATCTCAAGGAATGCGAGTCGAAGATCAGGATAGGTCGTTCGGACATCCTCCGAGATGATGACTTTCATCGGATTGATATCGGAGATTAGGTACAATATAATAGCGAGATTTCCTTCCTGTTTCCGATGTCTCCGAGGGATTTGCTGGGTAGCTACGCATTCATAGCTAGCCTCGCCTGGATTCTCGGCCTTGCATTGGGAGGCTTCCCCGCTTATGCATCCGAGATTACGGTGATATCCCTCGCTATCATGATGACCCTCTCGCTTTCGAACATCACGATAAATCGGGAGGGTATGAAAGGCACGCTCAGATTGACCTTGCTGTCCATTCTGCTCAATTACGCCCTCCTCACAGGACTGATACTTGTCATGACTTTGTTCTTCTCGGACGAGTCACTGATCGCAGGCTGGGTGCTGATGGCCGCTGTGCCATCTGCC
>JAOUEZ010000008.1 GCA_029858465.1 Thermoplasmata archaeon
AGGAAAAGCAGCGCCTTGAAGAATGCATGATTCATCAGATGGAACATTCCGGATGAGTATCCAGAACCGAGATCCCCGTGACCGCCGTTATGAAGGAACGAGGCGATTATCAATCCGCCCGCGCCCAGCGCGAGCATCATGTAGCCCAATTGACTGATCGTGCTGTATGCGAGGACTCGTTTGATATCATTCGCCACGAGCGCGTTGCTTGCCGCTATCAGCGCCGTTATACCTCCGATTATTGCGATGAGCGCGAGCGAATCAGGAGTCTGAACGAGCATCGGGAAGGATCGCGCCACGAGGTATACGCCCGCCTTGACCATCGTCGCGGCATGGATGAGCGCCGAGACCGTCGTCGGGCCCTCCATCGCATCCGGCAGCCATTCGTGCAGCGGGAATTGTGCGCTCTTTCCGATCGCGCCACCGAACAACAGTACCATGCTGAGAGTCGCCATCTCGGGCGACATCGCAGACATGCTTCCCCCTTCGAACAAGGTTTGGAAATCCAAGCTGCCGAGCGATTGGAGTAGCAGTATCAGGCTGGACATCAGCATGATGTCCCCGACCCTTGTGACGATGAACGCTCTCTTCGCGGCGCTAGAAGCACTGGCCTTCTCTTTCCAGAAACCGATCAAAAGGTATGAGCATAATCCCACGAGCTCCCAGAAGATGAACATGAGCAGGTAGTTGTCCGCGAGGACGAGTCCGAACATCACTCCGATGAACAGCGCGATCTCCGCGTAGTACCGCCTCTTCCTCTCGCCTTCGGCATGCATGTAACCTACCGAGTACACGACCACGAGCGTGCCGACCAACGAAACGACGAGCAACATTACGGCTGTCAGTTGGTCGACCCAAATGCCAAAGGTGACTTCGACCGACCCGACGGTCAGCCAGGTTATTCTCGGAGAGGCGGATCCAGTCAGAGTGTTACCATTCAATACGTCTATTATTACAAGAATCGAAAGCGCAAAAGATGCGCACGACATGCCGATTATCCAGGGCGCTCCTCCCTCGTAGATCAACCATTTCTTCGGGACGAGCGAGATGATGAGGAAGGCTATCAGCGGGAACAGTGGAATCAGCCATGCGACATCTATCATCATCGCCTACCACCTCAGGAAGTTCATCTTCGTCACATCGATCGTTCCGTATCTCTTGTAAAGCACCAGCAGTATCGCGAGCCCGACCGCGACCTCGGCAGCCGCCACCGTTATCGATGCCAGTGTAATCACTTGCCCCATAGTGTCGTTGAATCCGTGCAGCTCGCTGCTGTATGCCGCGAATGTCACAAGACTGACGTTTGAGGCGTTGAGCATTATCTCAATCGACATTAGCACGACGATGCCGTTTTTCGAAGTCAGCACGCCGTACGCGCCGACTATGAGCAGAAGTGTCGCGAAGATGAGCCAATCTATCATTGGTATCATCGCGGCTCCTCCTCCTTCGCTAGAAACACTGCGCCGAGCAGCGCAACAATGAGCAGGATCGCTATCATTATGATGACCGGGCTGAACCCGGGATCGGCTGAATCACCGAACATCTTCAGCCCAAGGTCCTCATTTGTATTCGGATCAGGATCCGCGACCGGCCAAGAGACCTGCAGGAACATCAATATCATGAGGATTGCCAACAGAACCACCAGGGCGGCCGAGAACGGTTTCGAATTCACTCCTTTCGACCTCCTGGGAGTTCTCTCTTGGTAAGCATGATTGCGAACAGGATCAGGACGACGATTGCGCCGACATACACGAGTATCTGCACAATTGCCAAGAATTCCGCGTTCAACAGGACGAACATCGCCGCGATTCCGAGAAATGCCGTTGCGATGTAGACCACGCTATGCGTGATTTCCTTCGCCCTTATCATTGCGATGACACTAAGAAGGGTTATTATCGCGATGAACCAGAAAACTACCTCGATCCAGCTCATTTCTTCTTCCCTCCTTTCTTTGGTCCTTTGGCGACCGAGGGCTTCGCACTCTTGTATTGTGATTCCGGGACCATCTCGAGCGTCTCGAACCTGCAGGCCCTCTCGCATCTCCCGCAGCCGATGCATTTCTCTAGGACGAACACTGCGCGCTTCTTCGGCTTCGTCATCGTGCCGTCCGCCTTCTTCTTCTCGGTCCCTGGCATCTCCATCATGTAGATGACGTCGGCGGGACACGCCCTGAAGCATGCTCCGCAGCCCGTGCATTTGTCGAGGTTGAAAAGAGGAAGAGGCCGCTCGAACATCACGACGAGTTTCGGTTGCATCCCGAACGCTTTCTCAGGGCAGGCCTCAGCGCACTTGCCGCAGTGTATGCAGATAGAAAGGTCTATCTCGGGTTTCCTCTTGCCAGTCCTGTCAATATCGACCATCTTTATGCATTTGACAGGGCAGACCTTCACGCAGGCCTCCTTGCCCTTGCACTTGTCGAGGCCCAGGACCGGTATCAGGAGCGACTCCTTCGGCTCCTTGACTGGATATTCGTCATTCCTCAGCGCCTCGGGTTCGTATCTCATCCCATCCCTCTCGGAGGTCGACAGCTCGTACTCCGATGTCATGAGGAGTGCATCCGTCGGGCAGATCTCCGCGCACAACCCGCAGAACAGGCATCTCGAATAGTCCACTCCCGGCCTCTCGATCTTCCCGAGGACGGGATCATCAATCCTTTTCATCCACATGCATTCGTTCGGGCAGATCTCTACGCATTGTCCGCAACCGATGCATCTCTTGAAGCTCAGGACATGCTTTCCGCGATATCTGTCCGGAAGGACCAGCCTCTCCCTGGGGTACAAGACTGTGTTGGGCCTTCCGCCGAAGCTGTCCCTTGCCGTCTGGACAATGGTCGCCCAAATGGGCTTCATCACAAGGCCTGTGAACGATACCTTTTCTCGTTTCTTGTCACAGGTCTGTTCGTCCATTTCAGATCCACCCCGCAGCCTTTATCGCCACCGCGATCAGAAGGTTCAACACGGCGAGAGGCAGCAGCCGCTTCCAGCCGAGGTCTAGAATCTGATCCGTCCTGATTCTCGGGAGCGCGCCTCTTATGAATATGAAGACGAGGAAGACGATGTACGCCTTGATGAGGAACCAGATCTCGTCCGGGATGAAATCCGGGCCGAGCCAGCCTCCAAGGAAAAGGAGGGTGGCGATGCCGCATCCAGCGTATCCTCTCATGTATTCTGTGAACATGAAGAAACCGAAACGCATGCCGCAATATTCCGTGGTCCAACCTTCGACCAGTTCCGCCTCGGCCTCGGGGAGGTCGAACGGTATCCTCTCGACCTCTGCGATCATGCAAGCTATGAATACAATGAGCCCGAGGAAAAGCGGTATCCCGAACCAGATGTTCTGCTGGGCGCTCACGACATCGGAGAATTCGAAGCTGCCGACAAGTAAGAACACCGATGCAACGGTGAGGAGCATCGGTATCTCGTAGCTCATCATCTGAGCGGCAGACCTCATGCCGCCGATCAGTGTATACTTGTTGTTCTCTGACCAACCAGCAACGAGTATCGAGAACGGGGCGATTGCGAACACGGCAAATGCGAAAAGTATTCCGCCAGGGATGGTCAATCCGTTCGAATCGGTCACCGCGAACCCTGGGCTCAGCGGTATCACGGACAGTATGAGGAAAGAAGATCCGACGAATATGAGCGGCGCGATCTGATAGCCGAACTTATCAACTTTCCTCGGTATGATTATCTGCTTCACGAACAGCTTCGCGCCATCAGCGATGTTCTGGAAGAAGCCGATAGGGCCGACATAGAACGGTCCTCTGCTGTCCATTATCCTCGCGAGAATCTTCCTCTCGATCCATATTAGAATGATCACGTTGAGCAGGGCGACTATGATTATTATCAAAGCCTCCAGGAGCATTGTGATGAAGTTCACGACGCCAGCGGACACAGACCATGAGCCGATCCCTTCAAAGAACGAGCCGACGGGGTCCGGTATTAGCCCCAGTATCCCTGAGAATATGAAGTTCACTATGTCCATCAGGAACTTCGATATCGCATACGATACATCCCAGAGATTCATTCTACATCACTTGTCCGTCTCTCCCATGCAGACGTCTATGCTGCCCATGATCGCGACGACGTCCGCGACCTTGTACCCGAGAAGCATCGGCTTCGCAGCCGACAGTATAACGAACAGCGGGCTTCTCACCTTCAGTCTGTAAGGCCTGTCCGTCCCGTCTCCTATGACATACATTATCCCCTCGCCACGGGGATCCTCGACGACGCCGATCGCGTCCCTCGCCGGGCCGATAAGCGGCGTCTTGACCCGCACCGGCCCTTTCGGCATCTTTGCTATAGCCTGTCTTATGATCTTGCAGCTCTCCCTCATCTCGTTCATGCGGACTCTGTACCTTCCCCAACAGTCGCAATCGGTATGACATTGAACTTCGAAATCGATCTCGTCGTATACTTCATACGGGCGGTCTTTTCTCACGTCCAGCTTTGCATTGCTCGCCCTCAGCGTCGGGCCCGTGACCCCGAGGTTTATCGCATCCTCTCTTGAAAGCACGCCGATGCCCCGCGTCCTCATATGGAAAATTTTCGAGCTGTCATAGAGCGACTCGTGTTCCGGCATTTTTTTCTCGAAGTAATCGACGGCCCTTATGCAGTCTCTTTCGAAATCTGGTGGAAAATCTGCGGTTACCCCTCCGATCCGCGCATAGTTGTAAGTCAGGCGCGACCCGCTCAGCGCTTGAAGCAGATCGATGAAAATCTCCCTGTCCCTCATCGCCCAGAGGAACCCCGTGAGAAGGCCGAGGTCAGCGGCGAAGGCGGCAATCCACATGAGGTGAGAGGCTATCCTCTGGATTTCGATTGCGGCGACTCTGATGTACTTCGCCCTCTCTGGTATTTCGAGGTCCATCAGGTTCTCCACGGTCATGCAATACAGGTGATTCCAGGTGAACGATGAGCCGTAGCAGAGCCGGTCGGTGATCGGGCCGATCTGCGTGTATGTCTTGTTCTCGAATATCTTCTCCATGCCTCTGTGCAGATACCCGATCTCCGGCATCGCATCGACAATGACCTCTCCGTCCACCTTCACCCTGAGATTCCAAAGGCCATGGGTCATGGGGTGCTGCGGTCCCATGTTGATCCACATCTCGGCCATTTTCAGTCCTCCTCCATCCGGAAGTCCTTCCTCAGCGGAAAGTATTTGAAATCCTGAGGCAGGAGGATTCTCCTGTGGTCTGGGTGTCCCTCGAAGACTATCCCCATCATATCATAAGCTTCTCGTTCGTGCCAATTGGCTCCACCCCAGAGGTTGCTGACGCTCTGCACCTTCGGATCGTCCTTGGGCACTGGGACCTTGATTTCGATCATGCAGTAATTCGGATAAGAAGTGATATGGTAGACAAGCTCAAACCTGCTCCTCATGTCGACGGCGCTCACAAGCGAAAGGTGGTCGAACCCGTAATTGTCGCGCAGGATCCTGCATAGTTTCAAGATCGAATTCCGCTCCACAACTGCCGCGAGAAGCCCCTCCTTCTTGATGCTTATCTCCATCAGGTCGGGGCCGATCTTCCCAGGTAGCTCCCTTTCCAATCTTTTCTCGAATCCTGAGACAAGCAGGCTCATTTCCTTCCTGCTAATAGGCGCATCGGTCGATGGTGTGCTCTGCATTCAGACCATCTCCTCGGTGAGAGCGCCCTTCTTCTCTTTCCTTATCTTGTCCTGGAGCTTCATGAAACCCTCGAGCATCGCCTCGGGTCTCACCGGGCAGCCCGGGATGTATATATCGACCGGTATGAACTGGTCGACACCCTCGACTATGCTGTAGCTCTGCCAGAACGGTCCCCCGCTTATCGCGCATTCTCCCATTGCCACGACCCATTTCGGCTCGGACATCTGGTCATATAATCTTCTGAGGTCCGGCTTGAGCTTCTTGCTCACAGGGCCGTTCACGAGCAGTATGTCGCACTGCCTCGGGGTCGATCGATAGATCACGCCCAATCTCTGCGCGTCGAATCTAGGTGCCGATGCTGCTGCCATCTCGAGGGCGCAGCACATTATGCCAAAGTGCAACGGGTATAGCGAATTCACCCTTGCCCAAGTCCAGAAATCCGTGAGAAGAACATCGAGACCCCTTCCGATCGGTCCGCGCTTCAAGACGCGCCCGAACCAGTCGTCCACCCATGCTAGGAAATCCTTGGAACGCATGAGCATGACAGCGCCTATCTTGCCGTCTATATCCATAGTGTCTCCTCTTTCTTTAGGGCATATGTGACACCGAGCATCAGTATCGCGAGGAAGGTCACGACCATCGCCTTTGCGATCTCGCCGATATCGGAGAACACCAGGGTCCAAAGGATAATGAATATGCTAACGAGATCGAAGGCCACGAAAATTATTGCGAACATGTAGTATTGGAAATGGAACTGTATCTGCGCCTCGCCTATCGGTTCCTCGCCGCATTCGTAAGTCGTCTTCTGACACTCATCGACCTGTATCGGTCTGAAGTATCTTGAGAGCCAAAAAACGAGAGCTGGCACGGCAAGAGCGAGTACAGCAAACAGCGCGATCGGCAGATAGGTATCCGAAAGCATTCGGCTTGAAATACTCTCAATCTATTTATGAGTTTTCGGCGGAAAAGTGTCGAATTTCCGCATATTCGTTGCAGTATATTGCCAGAATGTTAAGCCTTGCAATAAAATAGTGCAATAGGACGCTCGGTAATGGTAATGTTTTTACATATCGGCATGCTCTGAGAACCGAAAATGACCAGATACGACCTAGTTCTCGTCCATGCCCCGAGCGTCTACGATTTCAGGAAGATGAACCTCCTTTACGGGCCGGTCTCGGACCTTATACCTTCGACACCGGTCTTCGAGATGTATCCTATCGGATTCACTACGATCGCATCGCTTCTTGCGAAAAATAACTACCGAGTCAGAATTCTGAACCTCGCGACCCACATGCTTGCAAGCAGAAGATACGATGCGGACAGGGCAATCTCTAAAATCGAATCGAAAGTGTTCGGAATCGACCTGCACTGGTTGCCGCATGCCCATGGGAGTATAGAGATTGCAAAGATGATAAAGCACCATCATCCTGATTCAAAGGTGGTGTTGGGCGGCTTCAGCTCGACATATTATTTTCAAGAAATATTGGAGAACTATCCGGACATAGATGCGGTCTTCCTTGGAGATTCGACCGAGCTCCCGATGCTGGAATATATGAAAGCGCTGGAGTCCGGTGCAGATCTCAGTAAAGTTAAGAACCTTGCATACAGGGATAACGGATCGATAAAGAATAACGGAATATCGCATGTGATCGAGAATCTGGACGCGGTCGAGTTTGATTATGGTCTCATGGTCAAGGGCGTGATTGGAACACTCGATCTCGTTGGATATATGCCCTATCTCGACTGGAAACGCAATCCGATGCTTCTTGTGAGCACTGTAAGAGGTTGCTCGTACAGCTGCGTCACCTGCATGGGCTCATGCGGTTCATTCAGAAGGAATTTCGGGAGAATGCGTCCAGCCTTCAGAAGCCCGGAAAAAATCATCGAAGATATTCGACAGATCGAGGATTACTTCCGCGGAGCAATATTCCTTCTGGGAGACATACAACAGCCTGGAGAATCATATTATGAGAGATTGCTTAGGCTTATCAGAGAAGAGCGCCCGAAAAACGAGATCGCTTTCGAATTTTTCACTCCTCCGAGCAATGATGTTGTCACAAAGATTGGTCAATCTGTCGAGAGCTTTGACGCACAGATATCCCCAGACAGCCACGACCCGAATGTCCGAGCAGCTCAAGGCAGGCGCTACTCCAATGAAGATCTAGAGAGATCTGTGAGCGGACTGCTCAAGGCAGGTGCCAGAAGAGTAGATATGTTCTTCATGATTGGGATTCCGAAACAGGATTCGCAGTCAGTAATGAATACTGTCGAATATTCCGAGAAATTGATGAAAGAAATGCGCGCAGGAGAACGCCTCCTGCCTTTCATATCCCCACTTGCGCCATTCATTGATCCTGGAAGCGAGGCTTTCGAAAATCCCGAGAAAGCCGGATACAAGATATTCGCGAGAACCCTTGAGGAGCATCGCACTTTGCTTCTCGAACCCAGCTGGAAGTACGTGTTGAATTACGAGACTAATTGGCTCAATCGGGACAGCCTCGTTGACGCGACATATGCTGCAGGCCTCGGGATGAATGAGGCAAAGGTCAAAGCCGGCGCCATTTCGCAGGAAGCAGCAGAGTCGGTCAGGAACAGGATTGAAATGGCAAAGCAAGCGATGGCACTAATCGATGCTGCAAGAACATCTGAGGATTACGGACGGTCGCTGGGCAATCTCAAGGAGGAACTGATCAAGCTGAGCGAATCGACGGTCTGCGACAAGAGAGAATTGGACTGGAGCAGGAAGAGCTATTACTGGAGCATTCCGAGGGCTCTATTCTCGGCACTATTTAGGCGATGACAGCTTTTTTCTCTCAGAGGTCCGTTTAAGGTCGCTCGGGAGGACGTTTCGATTGATAATCGGAATATATGGTCATCATGACAGCGGAAAGACGCTTTTCTTGGAGAAAATCATCAAAGAGCTTCGTCAGAGAGGCATATCTGTTGCCGCAGTCAAGCATCTCGGCGGCCATTACAAACCCGATACGAAGAAGGATACCGGGAGGCTGGCAAAGGCAGGCTTCGACCCTGTCATAGGAGTGGCCGATGGCGAGGCGACCATCCGGCTCTCGGGTCACGACGATCTTCGGAGCGCGATCTCTCTCATGCAGACCTTGAGCGACCCCGACGTGATATTTGTAGAGGGTTTCAAGAACGAGCCTATCGAGAAAATCGCTGTAGGGGACATCGAGGAGCTTCCGGGAACCTTGTTCCGCTCGGATGATGTGTCGGTTATCCTAGAATATATTACTAGAAAGGTAAAGGAAGAACAAGAATCCACCATCAATCCTTGTGGATGCGAAAAAACAATGTCAAGATCGGATAAGCATGGAGGAGTTGATGATATGGCAGAAGTCAAATTGGAGATATTGGTCAACGGGAAAAAGATAGCCGCAAATGAATTCGTGAACAAAATGGTCTGGGAGACACTCTCAGGCATGATGCGCTCGCTGAAGCAAGTGGATGAGAATATCAAGAGCATCGAGATCTCAGCAAGAAAAGAGTGATTCCGAATTGGCGAAAGCATCCGTCGCCGCGATAATTTTATCCGGCGGCAAGAGCGAGAGGTTCGGCTCCAACAAGGGCCTATACAGTTATCAGGGAAAGCCCCTCATGATTAGAGCGATTGATATTGTTGATCCTATTTCAGACCGCATAATAATCAGCATTGCGCCTGGCCAACGAAAATATTACGAGCCGCTGGTTGGGAAGGAATATTCAATAATCGAGGATGAAGACGCCTTCGAAGGGCCATTGTCCGGGCTGAAGACCGTCCTCTCAGTCATAGACGAGAATATCACGCTCCTCATTCCTTGCGACATGCCCTTCCTCAAAACTGAATTTTTCACATTCCTTATCGAACGATTGGAAGGACACGATGCGTGCATCCCCTTGATTAATGGATATTTAGAACCAATTTTTTCTGTCTACCGTACCGAGCCCCTACACAAAGCAGTCTCTTACGAGATTGGCAATGGCGGACGCAAGCTTTCGGGCATTCTCAGACATCTCAAAGTCAAATCCATCGATATCAGGGAGTTTGAAAGCGCAGGGATTGACAGCTCAAATTTCGTTAACCTAAATGCACCTCTCTGAGAGGTCCAATATTATTCAATCCCAGGAATTCTTAATTATCGAGCAATTCCTTATGATTACAATGCTGTTTTTCGTCATGTTCCTGTCTAAATCTATTTATCAAACAATCAGAATCACTGCAAAGGAGCATATCACTTGCAAGGGGCGGTTTTCTTGTCAAGCATGGTGCCGACTGGTTCTCAATCTGTGAAAGTGTCTAATCTGAATGAAATCATTAGTCTTCTCAGGAGCTGCCGAGACCGCAGGCAACCAGTGGTCACGGTCGATTCACCGGTTCTTCGCACTTATAATTTGTCAAGAATTGAAGGGGCTCTCCAGATTGACTTTTCCGCGATAAGCCATTGTTTGATAGATCCCGCGAAAAAATTAGCTGTCGCAGGTCCAGGGACGAAATACTCTACAATAGTTCAAGAGGCTCAGAGCAAGGGGATGATTATAGACATCGAGCCGATTGCATGCATCGATTTCACTATGGGTGACTGGGCTCATGAGCCGCTTCGCTTACTATCTGCAATCAATTCTGGCATCGATGGTATTCTCAGAAATGTAAAAGTCATTTCACCCGACCGCATGTTCCAAACAGGCTACGACAACTTTCCAGCAAACGGCGGCGGATACGATCTCACAAAGATGTACATGTCATCCGGCCTCTCACTTGGCATCCCATATGAGTTCGCGATGCCTCTCAGGCCGATACCGGACATTCTCCTCAAAAAAGTGTATTCTTTCAAGAAGCCAGAAGATGCAATTCGCGCCGGCATATCCATGCATAAGACCGGATACCCACGAATCGTCAAGCTCAGAAGCGCGGGCTTTGAGAGCATGCTCTCATCAGGAAATGCATTGAGCAATGAGGACAACCTCGTTGTGAAACTCGAAGGCAATCAGAGTATTATCGACGCCGCTGAGAAATCACTTGATGAGATAGCTAAAAAATCCGGCGGGGTCGCGAAGGATAAGTCCAGCGATGTCCCTAAGTTCATCGACCCAACATCGATAAGCCCCTCGTCATGGTTGATTGGAATTTGTGCCTGCGATTCCCTGGAACTGAGCACAATAATCAATGACCTTTCAAAGATTGCAAGACAGGCGAACAAGCAATTCCAATATTGCGTGTCTGACTTGGACCCAAATGCATCTATCCTTGTTCCAATGCTTCAAGGACCTCCATCGGAGGAGACCCTTGGAAAGATCGGCTCATATCTTGTGGACAGGCGGCTCCCTCTGAGGGGCAATTCCAGCTGGAATCCTGTCCTGGGAGATTCAAGAGCGCCGGTAAGAATCGAACTCGTCAGAGGGATCAAGAGATATCTGGACTCTCAGATGATTCTCAACCCTCACACTATGGGGGTGTACTGATGGTCCAGTCTGAGATTGCCAAGCGCAGCCTGATGAGCGCAGTCACGCCTGAAAGGATCAGCGATGAGAAGATCGAGCGGCTCGTCACCTCACATGACCTTGCGCCGATGCCAAAGGTCGCCGCCCTCGCTCTCAAGATGATGCCTGATGTTGTGATACATCCGAAGGAAGCCGAAGAGGTTTCGGAGGTCGTCAGGATCGCGAATGGCTGGAACATGCCGGTCACTCCGAGAGGAGGCGCCAGCTGGGGATTCGGAGGAGCGGTCCCGAACAAGGGCGGAGCACTCCTCGATATGACGTCGATGGACCGAATAATCGGGCTCGATGTCGAGAGAGGCATCGTCAGAGTCCAACCGGGAGTCGTTTGGCTGAGGCTCGACGAGTGGCTGAACAGGCGGGGCTACTTCGTTCCATATTACCCGTCATCCGCTCCGGGAGCAACAATAGGCGGATGGATTAGCACAGGCGGAGTCGGAGTCGGCGGATACAAATACGGCGCCGCGAGGGACAATGTCAGGAATCTCCAAATTGTGCTGCCGTCAGGGCAAATCATCAACACGGCGCATAATCTGGACAGCAAGCATCCATCGCAATTCGATCTTACGAGCCTGTTTGTCGGCTCAGAAGGCTCGCTCGGCATAGTCACATCGATTGATCTGCAAGTGTATCCGAAGCCGGATGTGTTCTTCCCGACGACATATTCCTTTCCGAATATGGATCATGTTTATGCAGCCATGTCGAAGATTTCCGAGAGCAGACTGAGGCCGTATCATGTCGCCTTCGTTGACGGTAATTATTTTCGTTTCCTACGGGCGATGGGCCGGGAGGCTCCAGAAGTAGGCGGGATTTTGAATATTATCTTCGAAGGTCCAAAGGAAAAAGTCGAAGAGGAGCTGAAATTCTTCGATCAGCTCATGACATCCATCGGCGGAAAGCGGGAGAGCGATGAGATCGCGCAACATGAATGGAAAGAGAGGTCATACGAGCTCAGGAGCAAGAAGCTCGGCACTGGAGCTGTAATCGGCGAGGCACTTGTCTCGGTCGATAAGGCTGGCATCGTCGCGAATGAGACTATCAAGCTCGTCCGAAAAATGAAGATGAATGTCTCGGTCATGGGCTATCTGATAGACAGGAACACGGTCGCCTTCCTGCCTTTCTATCTGACCGACGAAAGGAGATGGATCAAGGCAATCTCATCGCTTTCTTTCGTCAAGAAATTCCTTGATGTAGCCAACAAACACGGCGGAAGGGGCGTCGGCCTCGGCCTATTCATGGCTAACAACATCTACAAGATGCGTGACCGTAACACTGTTGAGTTGCTCAGATATATTAAAGAAAGCATCGACCCAGAAGGAAGAATAAACGGCGGAAAAACCGTCATGTTTCAGACAAGGTACGGAATAAGGGTCGGTCCAAGACTGTTCAGATTCGGGATGAACGCGCTCGCTTTTATTAAGCGACTGTACCCGAGGGATAAATACGACCGGCCGGTTCCGGGCGGATTCCCCGGAGGTGAGCACTGATGATAAGAATCCCTGAGGAAAGGGAACTTTACGCATGCCTGCAGTGCGGTTACTGCAGGGCGGTGTGCCCTATCTATGCGGAGACAGGCTGGGAATCGAACAATCCGCGCGGAAAGCTTTTCGCATTGAAACAGCTGGCGAACAGAGGCCCGATGGATGTAGTGCTCCGAAGAGATCCGAAACCGGGTGACGATTACAAGGTCAGGCTCTATCAATGCACATCTTGTGGCGCCTGTGACGAAGTGTGTCATGTGAACATCAAGCTCGCGCACCTCTGGGAAGAACTGAAAGAATGGATGCTCTCGATGGGCTACGAGCCTTTGGAGGCGCATAGGAAGATTCGTGAGAGAGTAGAGAAGGTTCGCAATCCTTACGATGAGCCCATAGACAAGAGAGATGCCTGGCTTACGGACAAATCTGTTCTTTCACCCGATCCAGAAGTGCTCTTCTTCGCGGGATGCACTGCAAGCTACAGGGTCGGATTCCTTGGACAAGCCGTCGTGAAGATTCTAAAGGCGGCCGATGTAAAATTCAACATCCTCGGGTCTGATGAATGGTGCTGTGGATCGCCACTGCTCCGAACTGGTCAGACGGATGTTGTCAGAAATGAGCTTGCACCTCATAACAGCAGGGAGATCGAGACGAGAGGCGTCAATGCGATCATAACAGCGTGTGCAGGCTGCTATAACACCATCAAGAATGATTATCCGAAAATCGTGGGCAAGCCGACATACAATCTCTATCACTTGACTGAATACTTGGAGAAGCTGATCAAGGAGAAGCGTCTGGTCTTCACAAAGGAATTCAAGAAGAAAGTCACTTATCATGACCCCTGTCACCTTGGAAGACACGCCAGAGTATTTGAAGCTCCGCGGAATGTGATTAAGGCAATCCCAGGAATCGAATTAGTCGAAATGGATTATAACAAAGAGATGGCCCATTGCTGCGGCGCGGGAGGAGGCTACAAATCAGCATTCAATTACTCTGCCGAAAGCATCGCGGCGAAGAGGGTCAAGGAGGCCGAGGAGGTCGGAGCTGAGCTGATAATCACTTCCTGTCCCTTCTGCCAAGTCAATCTCAACGCTGGGGCGAAAAATATCGGCAGCAAAGTGAAGACAATAGATATTGTGCAGGTTCTAGAGCAGGTCATTTGATCTGCTCGGGCGCATTTTTATGATTTTTTTATCAAGATTGGGCAGATTATTTATTTCATAATTGTATTTTCATTTCCAACAGGGGGAGTGATTTTGCAACAAGTCCCTATCAAATTAGATTGGATGCAGAAACAAGTGGATAAAGAGACAAGGAACGATGTGATGAAATTGCCCGACCGTGTCGGAAGCGTGGTCGCCATTTTTATCGTGATTGTCGTTCTTATGTTCTTCATTTGGCACAGCACTACAAACTCTGGTTTCTTCACCTCAGGTTTTGGCATAGGTGAGGCAGTTCTGTTTTACCTTGTCGCAATTTGGGGGATCGTACCTCAATTCTTGAGAGCAGCAATAGGTAGGAAGAACTTCGCAAGACCGATCGAAGCCGCTGGAACTACTCTTACCTTAATAGCTCTAATCATTTTCCTGATAACCTTCCCATTCGATATGACGCATTTTTCAGATCCGTTGCCTGAGCCGTTGCATATAATATTCGATTGGCTCTCAGCAGATATAGTCAAAATATTCATGGTGCTCGGCATAATCGGATGCGCAATCGCGATTCCTATTCAAATGATAACTTATCTTCTCGTCAAGCAGAGGCTTCAGGAGCAGGCTATCGCTCCGCCTCCACAAGAAATTCCAGTCGCGATCCCACCGCAAGCGCCTCAGGAGCTACAGCCAATGCAGGAGCAGCAACCGCCGCAGGAGCAACAAACACTGCCGGAACAGAAACCGCCTCAGTGAGAATTCAGATACCTGTCCACGGAACGCCTTTCAGAGCGCTCATGACTATCTGAGTCTGTGTCTCTTTGACCCCGTCCATCTTCAGGAAGGTGTCGATGAATTCCTGCAGTTCGCCCATTCCGACGAACAGCGAAACGACAAGAAGATCGTATTCGCCAGTGACACGATAGACTGCGACAACCCTGTTGTGGTCGACGATCTTTTTCACGACCTCATCGAGCCTGTCAGTCGCGACCTTGACCTGAATATACGCCTTCACTGTGTTTTCGATGAGCTTGTAATTGATATGGATCGAGAACTTCATGATGATGCCTTTCTCGACCAGGTTCTTGATCCTCCTTCTGACGGTGGCCTCAGTTATGCTCAATTTCTGAGCTATCTCGCTGTTGCTCATCCGGGCGTTTGTCAGAAGCTCGCAAAGGATCTTTATGTCCGTCTGGTCGATCGGCAGCAGCTTGAGATCCAAGCCTTTCCAACGTTCATAGATGTCGCAGGGAAAGTTATCTATCGGATTTTGAGTCATATTAAGACCAGGTCAGGCAATCGCCAAATTAGTACTTCAAATTAACGGAATTCGGCCATCGGCGTTGCGTTTCTGTAAGATTTCGACTTAATCTTTTCGCTTTTTGACAATCAACTCAGGTCGTCAAGCGCCGTATCTTCGTATTCTTCCTTGATAGCTCCTGATTGCTCTTAGGAAATCAATCTTCCTGAGACCGGGCCAATATACATCAGTGAAATAGAACTCGGAGTATGCGAGCTGCCACAGGAGGAAGTTGGAAATCCTCTCCTCGCCGCTCGTCCTCAATATCAGGTCCGGATCGGGGAGATCCTTGGTATAGAGCATGCTCGAGAAAGTGTCCTCCGAAATATCATCGATCTTCATCTCCCCCTTCTTGACCCTCTCTGCGATTTTCTTGATTGCGTGCAGAATCTCCTCGCGCCCGCCGTACGCGATTGCAAGATTGAAGAAGTACCTGTCATATTCTTTCGTCTTGATCTCAGCGTACTCGATCGCCTTCTGGATTCTCTCGGGAAGCATCAGCCGCTGTCCAATGCCTCTCACTCTAATCTTGTATTTGTGAACCCTTGGGTCTTCCGCCAGGTTCTTGAAGTTTTCCTCGAACATGTCCATGAGGTAATTTACCTCGCCTTGGTCCCTCAATAGATTCTCTGTGGAAAATGCGAAGACCGTCAATACCTTAATGTCAAACTCCATGCACCAGTTGAGCATCTCCTCCAGCTTGTCCTTGCCCGCCTGATGGCCCTCAAAGGTTCCCAGTCCCATCTCCTCAGCGAACCTCCTGTTCCCGTCCATTATGACGGCGACATGTTTAGGTATAGGTCCTCTCCTGACCTGCTTGGTGAGCCTCTTCTCATACATCCTGTACAGCTTGCCGATGACTGCATCCTTCAGCCTGTTGGCCATTTGGCTCACCTGCAATGCCCATACTCGACAAGGAAAAAAACCTATCGCAACAATAATCTGAGCATCATTTCTTTGCCTGGTCAGGTCTGACGTTGTTCGAGTACTCCGTAAAATCCTCCATCAGCCCAGAACTGAGCAGCCCAAGGTCGAAGCAGCCTATCGCCGCCAGGGAGCCTATCATCCCTCTGGGTCCTGTTATCTGCCTGAGCTCGATCCCTGATTTTGACGCAACCTCCTGAGCCTCTTCAATCGTCAGAATGATTTCTTTCGCCTTGAGGCCGAATCGCAGAGTCTCCTCGGGGATTTCAATACCGGTCCAGATTGCGATGCTTGTCTGGTCGGAATAGGTGTTGTCCTCGATGAAATCCGCCGCAAATCGAATGGCGTTAGTCAGCTTAGCAGGAAGTACCGCGAATGAGACCGCGGCGGATGTGCAGTTGGTCGTCTTGTGAGGCGCATGATGGTTGAGCTGGACTATCTTGTGCTGAAGGAATGTCGCATCCGGCATCGCCATGGCCATTCTGAGCCCAAGGGACCATGTGGCTCCCTTTTCACTGCTGTCGGTATCATCGATTCCGATGATCAGGTGTCTCATCTCAGGTGTAAATATCTTGACATGTATCTCCGCGGATCCGCCGACATCGGACAGGTTCTCATATTCCGTCTTGATCACTCCTCTGGCCTGCGGAAGACATGCGCCTATTCCTATTGACGCTCCAGCAAGTCCTGCCCAAGATGTCTCGACCAGGCCGTCCTTCACTCTGACGGCTTTCAACGCCTGTCCTCCCATCGTCGTGGAGACGGGTCCAAAATTCACTTCTCTCTCGCCGATGATCGCATCCATTATCAGGGTGTTTCCATGGACATCGATTCTCTCAACTATTCCCCCCGCCCTCCACCTATTGACTGCGTCCCATTCTACAGGTCCCTGGGCAGTACACATCTCAACGATTCTGACCTTGCCGGCACTCTCATCGACCATGGTGATCAGGCGGTCGGAGAACATCTGGCCGAATCTCTTCCGTACCTCGTCAGGTATCAGTGTTTGGGGCATTTGTCACCAATTGGAATTAGATGGAGAACGATTCTCCCGGCTTGAGGATTCTGACCTGAGCTTTTGAAACCTTCGACACTTCCAATTTGAATTGCTCAGGGTCTGCCTTGATCGGTGGCCACGTGTTGTAGTGCATCGGCACAGCGATCTTAGGCTTGAGCATCTCTACTGCCTTGGCCGCCTGAACTGCGTCCATTGTGTAAAACCCGCCGATCGGCAGCAAAGCGACATCGAGCGGGTGCAACATTCCTATGAGTGCCATATCGCCGAACAATGCAGTGTCTCCAGCGTGGTAGACTGTCTTGCCGCTTTCTATCACAAAGCCCGCCGGAACACCTGCTCCTCCCTCAAGGCCCGGAGCATCGGCTCCGCAAGAATGTACCGCCTGCGTCATAGTCACCTTCGTATTTCCTACAGTGACGCTCCCTCCGATGTTGAATCCGATCGCTTCGCAACCCGCCTTCTCGAAATGGCTGGCGAGCTCGACCATGGTCAATATTTTCGCATTGTTCTTTTTCGCAATCGCAACCGCGTCTCCGACATGATCGCCATGACCGTGTGTGACGCAGACGATATCACATGATACCTTGTCAGGAGTGGTTGAGGCGGAAGGGTTGTCGGTGAGGAACGGGTCGATCACTATGCTGTTCATTCCTTTCACAATAAAAGCTGAATGGCCGAGCCAGGTTATTTCCAATCTTTCACACTCCAGCAGGAAAAATCCTACGATTCTCTATCTATTTACTGTTTTTGGGAATCTATGTGCGCTTAAGGTGAGAAAGAAAGAAAAATAGACTATTTTTGTTATTATTAAAATAGAAATTCTAATAAATTGAGTATAAAATGGAACAGTTGACTGTTTGTATTCTAATTTTCAATCGATTTGTCCATTTGTGTCAATAAGGTTTATGATGGTTGAATGATTGAGTCTCTCCGCTGTTTAGCTATCTTACGCATGGTGGTATGTTGGGAAAGACGATTTCTGAGAAGATAATGAGCGCTCACTCGGGTATCGATGCGAATGCCGGAGACATCGTAGTAGCGAACATCGATTACGCGATGGGTCAAGATGGTACCACTCCTCTCGCAATAAAGTCATTTCAGAAGATGAAGGGAGAAAAGATCAAGAATCCTGACAAGGTCTCGATCGTGATCGACCACAGTGCTCCAAGTCCATTCGAGGGCGTATCCGCTCTCCATAAAATGATGCGCGAATTCTCTAAGCAGACCGGGTGCAACATATACGACATCGGCGAGGGCGTATGTCATCAGCTGATGCCCGAGCGAGGGCACGTCGTCCCTGGCGATCTTGTTGTCGGTGCCGACAGTCACACGACAACGTACGGCGCACTCAATGCATTTTCTACAGGGATAGGTTCGACCGATCTCGCCGCGGTCCTTTTGACAGGGAAGCTCTGGTTTCGAGTTCCGCATACGATAAGAATCGTCTACAAGGGCAGATTGCAGAAAGGCGTCTACTCCAAAGACCTCATGCTGTTCACAGTTGGTAAGACTACGGCCGACGGCTGCACTTACGATGCGATAGAATTTGTCGGTTCAACAGTGAAATCAATGAGCGTCGACGCCAGAATGACAATGGCGAACATGGCCGTAGAGGCCGGAGCCAAAGCGGGCATATTCGAGTGCGACGAGAAGACCCTCGAATATGTGAAGGCGCACAGCAACAGACAACCTATGCCAGTGAACTCTGATTTGGACGCGAAGTTCAAGCAGGAGATCAAGATAAAGTCATCGGAAGTCGTGCCGATGATAGCCAAGCCTCATGCTGTCGATAATGTTGCGCCTGTGACTGATCTGCTCGATGTCGATATCCATCAGGCATTCATAGGTACCTGCACCAACGGCCGGCTTGAAGATCTCAAGATGGCCGCGAAGATATTGAAGGGAAAAGAAATCAAGAAGGGTGTCAGGCTCATCGTAGCTCCCGCTTCGAAGAATATTTATCTTGACGCTATGAAACTCGGTTTTATCCAGACCCTGGTCAAGGCTGGCGCGGTGGCCGTCACACCCGGGTGCGGATGCTGTGTCGGGACTCACAATGGCATCCCGTCAGATGATGAGAACGTGATATCGACGGCGAACAGGAACTTCAAGGGGAGGATGGGCAACAGCAAGGCGCTCATCTACCTTGCATCCCCAGCAACTGTCGCAGCGTCTGCATTGAAGGGCAAAATATCCGACCCGCGCGAGGTGATCTCATGAAGATGCGCGGAAAAGCACACAAATTCGGTGATTCGATCAACACAGATTACATAATTTCAGGCAAGTACAAATTCAAGACGCTAGATATGGACGAGCTCGCAAAGCATGTGATGGAGGATCTCGATCCAGATTTCTACTCGAAGATATCACCAGGGGACTTCATAGTCGCAGGGAAAAACTTCGGGCTCGGGAGCAGCAGGGAGCAGGCGCCGCTCGTAATCAAACATGCAAAGATATCCGCGGTCATCGCGCGGTCCTTTGCAAGAATATTCTTCAGGAATTCGATAAACACAGGTCTTCCGCTTATCGTCTGTCCTGATGCGGACAGAATCAGCGCAGGAGACGAGATCGAGTTGGATATGTCGACCGGCATCATAAAAGATACAACTAAGAATATCGAGCTGAAGGCCGAGCCGCTTCCGCCGATAATGATAAAGATACTCCAGGACGGCGGT
>JAOUEZ010000113.1 GCA_029858465.1 Thermoplasmata archaeon
CTCCCATGACAACTATTTGATGCGATTTGCCCGCATGGATGGCCTCATCTATCGTTTTGGCGGGGATATGATAGGCATGATCGCCAAGTACGGTTATCAGAAGCCGCGCATTCAGCCTCGTGACCTCGATCCCGAGCTCGTCGAGATACGTCTCCGAAGCTCCAAGATCCCTCCCGATCCTGATGTACTCCCTCGCCATCCTCCCTCCGCCCGTGATGACGAAGAGCCTGTGCTTCGTGGATTTCCCGATGAGCACTTTGGCAAGCTTGCGAAGGAATGTGATGTCATCCTTGTTCTGTATCAGAATGGAACCGCCGATCGAGACGACAACCGTATCCATATTTCCCATGCCCCTATTGCCGATAACCGCTTAGACCATAATAATAATCATCATCGTTCCAAGAGCTCATGCGCAGTTCATCGACAAGCCAGTAAACAGCGATATTTCATCTGACTGGCCAGTTTGTCCGATGTTCAACCTTTTTAAATGAGGAGTCATTACAGAGGTCATACAATCGGGATTTGATCCAATTGGAATTGACTGACGAGCAGAAATACGAGTTCAAGGTAGCGCTTGAGAAAGTGAAGGAGCTGCAGGGGAAGGGCACCGAGCTGATATCGCTGTATGTCCCGCCCTCAAGGCAGATCTCAGACGTATCGAACTACCTGAAGGGGGAATATTCGCAATCCTCCAACATAAAATCATCCAGCACGAGGAAGAATGTCCAGTCTGCAATATCCTCGATCCTCTCAAGGTTGAGGGCGTACAAGAGGACGCCGGACAACGGCCTTGTATTATTCATAGGCCACAGAAAGGTCGGCGCGGACCAGACTCGGATGATACAGTTCGTCCTTGAGCCGCCGGAGGCAGTTACGACTTTCCTCTACAGATGTGATTCGCAGTTTTATACCGATCCGCTCGACGCGATGCTCGAGGATAAGCTCACCTACGGGCTGATAGTCATCGACAGGAGCGAAGCGACAATCGGGTTCCTGCGTGGCAAGAGGATAGAGCTCGTGAAGAATGTCGATTCCCAGGTCCCTAGCAAGCACAGGATGGGGGGACAGTCAGCGAGGCGTTTCGAGAGATTGATCGAGATCGCCGCGCACGAATTTTACAAGCGCATCGCGGAGATAGCCAACGAGGCGTTCACGAGCGATAAGAATCTCCAGGGCGTGTTGATCGGCGGTCCCGGCCCCTCCAAGGACTTCTTCATCAAGGAGGGTTACCTCAACCATGAGCTGCAGAAGAAGATCATCGACACATTCGACACGGGATACACGGACGAGTACGGATTGCGGGAAATGGTCGAGAAGGCGAGGGATGCCCTATCGAGTCTCGATCTGATGAGGGAGAAGAACCTGATGCAGAGACTGCTGGAGGAGATCAGAAAGCCCGATGGAGGGCTGGCGGCGTACGGGGAGGACAATGTCAAGCTTGCGCTTCAATCCGGAGCCGTGGAGACTCTGCTCGTATCTGAGGACATTAGGAAATCGAAGATAGATCTCAAATGCCCGAAATGCGGCTTCAAGAATGAAATGATAGTATCACATATCCCCGACGAGATAAAGTGCGACAAATGCGGCGAGGATATGGAAATCGAAAAAGAAGAGGACCTCGTGAGGCAGCTGTTCAGGAGTGCGGAGGCTGTCGGTACGAAGATTGAGATGATATCTGGGGAATCCGAGGAAGGAGAATTGCTCAAGACCGCCTTCGGTGGGTTGGCGGCGATGCTCAGGTATCCAATGGGAAGGTAGGCATCCGTATGTCGGAAATGATGAGGGGTTTCAGATTGGAAGTGGAGAGGAGGATCAGAGAAGCCCTGGAGAAAATGGAATGTGCAGACATAGAACTCCCGATAGAAATTCCCCCCGACGCAGCAATGGGAGACCTCGCTGTCCCATGCTTCCTGCTTTCAAAAAATCTCCGGAAACCTCCTCAGAAGATTGCCGAGGAGCTTGCTGCGGCTGTAAGAAAAGGAGAGCCGGTCGAAAGGATAGAGGTCAAGGGTCCGTATGTCAACTTCTTCATTGATCTTGAGAAGCTGAAGGCAGACGTTCTGAAGGAGGCGTTGGACAAGAGGGAGAAATACGGATCTCTTGAGAAGAAAAATATCAGGATACTTGTAGAGCACACGAGCGCCAATCCGACGGGGCCACTGCATGTCGGCCGTGCCAGAAATCCCCTAATAGGAGACTCGATCGTCAGGATACTCAGGATGGCGGGATATGATGTCACCTCTGAGTTCTACGTCAATGATGTAGGGAAGCAAGTGGTCACACTTGCCTACGGCGTGCAGAACCTTCAGCCGGAGGGCGAGGCAGATAGGGAAAGAGACGACTACAGGCTCGTCCTGAATTATCAAGCGGCCAGCAGGCTGATGGAGGAGGACCCCTCCGTTCTCGATGAGATAAACGGGATGCTGTACGATCTTGAGCACGGCGACGAGAAGACCATAATGATCGTCAGGGAGAGCTGCGAGAAGATATTGAATGCGATCATCGGAAGCCTGAGGGAGATCAACATCACCATCGACCAATTCACCTGGGAATCGAAATTCATTCAGGAAAGGAAAGTCGCGGAGATCATCGACAGGCTGAAGAAATCTCCGATGTGCAAACAGGAGGAGGACGGCGCGTACGCCCTCGACCTAGGATCCTACGGAATCCACGGGAAGGAGACAGATTTCATATTCACAAGGAAGGACGGCACCTCGCTGTACACCTCGCGCGATCTTGCCTATCACCTGGACAAGTTCGGCAGATGCGACATCGCGATAGACGTCCTTGGAGAGGATCAGAAGCTCGGCCAGATGCAGCTGTCCGCCGCATTGGACATCATCGGTGAGAAGAGAAGGGCGGAATACATCTTCTACGCGTTCGTCTCCCTGCCCGAGGGGCGCATGTCGACAAGGAAAGGGACCGTGGTCTACCTAGACGACCTTCTCGATGAGGCGCTCAGCCGTGCGATGACCGAGGTCAAGAAGCGCAGGGAAGACCTCAGCGAGGAGAGGATGAGGCGCATTGCCAAAGTTGTGTCTGTCGGAGCTGTCAGATACAACATCGTGAGGATTCAGGCGGAAAAGCAGATAGTCTTCAAATGGGAGGACGCCCTGAATTTTGAGGGAAACAGCGCCCCCTTCGTGCAGTACTCGCATGCGAGAGCGTGCTCGATATTGAAGAAGGGATTGGAAGAGGGCACGGACTGGAAGGATTATGATCCGGCTAAGCTTGTAAAGAAGCAGGAGCTGGACCTTGTCAAGGCAATCGCCTCTTTGCCGATGATCGTCGATGATTGCGCTGAATCACGAAAGGCACACCCGATGGCTCAGTACGCGCTCGAGCTGGCAACATTGTTCAATCAATTCTATCAGTTCGTCCCGGTCCTGCGCGCGGACGAGGCCGAGAGAAAGGCCAGATTGGCGCTTGTAGAAGCTGCAAGATGGGCGCTCGGGAACTCATTGAGCTCGCTTGGCATAGAAGCCCCCGACGAAATGTGAGAATCACAGACGCCAAGTCCACTCAGGGGCGTTGTACTTCTCTTCTATCAGTCGCTCGATCTCGCGTTCCTCGTTCGGGGTCATGCAATGAGGATGCAGCGTGATCTCGAATATCTCCGAGATCGCTTTTGTTATAGCGCTCTTGATCTCCTGCACTTGAGGCACGCTGCCGAGGACTTCTCTTAGGCAGGTGACGCGCCTGAAGATCAGAGGGTCGCTGCGCTTTCTCCTGGTCGGCTTGATGACGGCGGCGAGGCAGTCGAGGTCAGTATCTACCATGATCGTCCCATGATGAAGTACAATCCCTCCTCTCCTGAGCTGCGCGCTTCCCGACAGCTTCAGCCCGTCCACCGTGATGTCGTTCACTGGTTTGAACTCGGCATTTACTCCGAGCATTGACAGCCCTCTGATGACGGCGGAGCTTATCTTCTGATACGACTCGACGATATCGCTTGGCAGGAAGTCGTCGTCGATTATAAGCGCGAATATGAGCTGCCCGCTGTCCGTATACACGGCGCTTCCGCCGGAGAATCTCCTCACAAGCCTGACATTTCTTTTGCCGACCTCGTCCATATTGACGGATTCCTTGATGGGCATATTGTAGCCTATCGAGATGCACGGGCAGTTCCGGATGTAGAAATGAAGAGTGTTGGGTACAAGATTCCTCAGCCGAGCGCTCAGTATCGCCTCATCCGCAGCAACGCTGAATTCCGGCGAGACTTTTCCCGAATCGACTAGCCTCCAAATCGATGGGCTACCTATTGCCACAAGCATGAAGTAAGGTTGCTGGTTATATGAATATACTTCCCTGATATCAGGCAACTTATGAAATCGAAAATAGAAAAGAGATAAAAGGGGTTTGAAAAGGAGATTAGTCTGATTCCTTCTCCTTCTCTTTCTTCTTCTCCTTCTCGGGCTTTGACCTTCTCATGCCGCTCGAGGATGCGATCCTCTTCCTCGCTATCAGGATTAACGGGACGACCACGATGATAACGAGTATGCCGATGATCAGGGCGAGCTGCTTCCAACCGGCCTCCTTGACCTCTACGGACGACACTTCCCAGTTGCTCTGCTTCTGGTCTGTACAGTTCGTCACGGCCCTTATGGTCCAG
>JAOUEZ010000114.1 GCA_029858465.1 Thermoplasmata archaeon
CGCCGAGATACTGGAGAGAGAACCAGAGCAGATATAACATGATAGGCGCGAAATGCAACAATTGCAGCAAGACATACTTCCCATCGAGGGCGATGTGCCCCGAATGTGGGAGGAAAAGCCTTGGAAAGATGGAGAAGTTCAAGTTCTCAGGCAAAGGGACTGTGTACTCGACGACTGTGGTTCATGAGGCTCACGAACAATACAACATGCTGAAGCCCTACACGATCGCTTTGATCGATCTCGATGAGGGAGCGAAAATACTTGGTCAAGTCATAGACTGCGAGCCTGAGGATGTGAAGATAGGCACGAGGGTGAGGTCCACTCTCAGAAAATTAGGTGAGGAAGGGAAAGCAGGCATAATCTATTACGGATACAAGTTCGTAAAAGAATGAGGTATGGATCAGAAATCGAGTGCCGCTCCGCACACGCCACACCTGTGACTCCTCTTCGCGCATGCGAGATGCTCCATGTTCTGGCACTTGTTACATATCGCTATATCGAAGCCGGGCTTGATCTTCCCGCTGCAGGAGGAACACTTGCCGATCTCGGTCGCACGGGCTATTCTCGCCGACGCCTCCTTTGGCAGTATTACAATCGGATTCTTCGCGACGAACTCGAAATCTCTGCCGTCGAATACTCTTTTAGCGCCGATGCTGATCGATATTTCCGAATCGCCCGGCTGCTTCGGGATAATCGGTATCGATATCTTCTTCGTATCGCCGGCACGAATCGGGGTCAGCTCGGGCATCGATTCGACCTCAAGATTTGCCCCGGAAAACTCGATCTTGAGGTCTTTGGCCAATGCCTTGCCCTTGTTGGTGAGGTCTATCGATATGTTCGCCTTCTGGTCATGTTTGAGCTCGACCGGCTGAATGGTTATCTCGATATCTGGGTTGAATTTGTCAAGGCTGGTCTTCGTGATCTCGACCGCCTGCCGGAGAATGTCAATCGCCGAAGAGTAATCACTCTCCCGCTCCGTCTCGGCCTTGGCGATCATCCTGTCGGCATCCCTTGTAGGTATACCGAATTTCTTTGCGAGCGATGTCGTGCTTTCCGCTGCGTATTTTGCATCGAGATACTCCTTATGTAGGGATTCTATACTCGAGAGGGATGCGCCCGCGTCCAGGACTACCTTGAAAGCCTCCTGGAACTTCATCTCATCCATCATCTTTTCCGCGTCTTTTAGGTCCTCCTCGATGGCCTTGATGGATGCGCCTGTTTTCGCGATGATGCTGAGCCGGGATCTTACATCGCTGATCGATGCGAACAATCGCTCTTTCAGCTCAGCTTCTATTGTTGTCACGCATTTTCTCATCTGCTCGTAAGCGAAATCCCAAAGACCTTCGTTCGCGGAGGTCTGGGCCACCTCGAGTATGCTCCTGAATTCTTTGTCGTCGGTAATCCCGAGGGCAGCACTGAGATCTATCAGCATCTCAGCCATCGAGAGCCCCTCCTTGATGATGTTTTCAAGCTCGACGGATATCATCCTCTCGCCATCGATGCAAATCTCCCTGCACTTTTCGAACTCAGCGTTCTGCAGATATTCCTCGGCTTTGGCGCGCAGCTCGTCCAGCGCGGGTATCTCAAGCCCTATTCTGGATAGCCTTGACAATCTATCGATTAGAGAGCTCATATCGAGATGACATCCTTCGGCCTCCTTGTCGGCCCTGCCAATCTCGTCTCCGATGGAAATCGAGAGCTCGATGACCTTCGGGAACTCCTTATCCTTCATCGCGGTCTCGGCTTCCTCGAATACCTTCTTAGCCCGAGTGACGATTAACATGTCCTTCTCCGCATCTGCGATGCGCTTTCTGGCGACTTCTAAAGAACCCTGTGCAATTCTGAACTGCAGATCCGCCCTGTCGAGCTCGTTCTCGCACGACATAATCTGCTTGATCGCCTCCGGGAAGCCGGATGAGTTGAAGAAATTCCTCGCCTCCTCTAGAATAGCCTTTGAATCGCCGATCGCCAGACCTTCGCTCTCTACTTTGTCGATCCGCTTCTCGAGGTTGTCAAGAAGATCTTGTAGATTCTCCTTCATGTGTTCAAGTGCCTGGACCGCAACCTTCCTTGCAAGCTCGAAGGCGATCGCGTACTTGTGGCTGTTGAGAGAATCGACCGCCTGGTCGAGGGTCTCTCTCGGCGAGCTCATGTCAATGCCTATAGCTTCGGCGTCCCTGATCCTCTCCTTTGCAATCCTAAGTTCGATGGCGCTTTTCGAGCTGAGGTCCCTTATCTGGTCTATCTCATTCCTCGCGAGCAGGACGCTCTTGAGGCTGTTCTCGTAATCTCCTCCGTCGAGGTTGTCCTGGGCCTCTCCCAGTAACTTCTCGGGACGAGTGACATCAACGCCGACATTTTTCGCATCGGCGATCAGGGATTTCAATAGAGAGATCTCTTCGTCTACCTTAGATCCGAATGATGTGTCGATGATTGCCCGCGCCTTCTTTGCCGATTCGAGTGCCGCCTGGTATTGTCTCACTTTCATCGAGGCCTTCGCATCATCCAACAGTTCCTTTGCCTCTCCGATTGAAAGGCTTTCTCTCTCAGCGAATTCGACACTGGACTTTAATGCGATTATCAGTTTTGCCGAAAGATACATCCCCATCGAGCTTTCGACGGATTTCTCCGCCTCATCGAGATGCGATTTCGCCATCTCGATGTCGAGCGAGCTGAGCGCGGCTTTTGCTTTTTCAATCAGCGCGGACGGATTGGAAACATCAATCTTGTTCTTAGCCGCCTCTGCGAGTAGCTCCTGGCACCTGTTGATCCTGGACACAGTTGACTGTCTATCCTTGGTGAATTGTGTGATCTCGGTGAGAACGCGCTGCGATATCTGATAAGATGAGTAGCTCTCCCCGGAATCAAGGAGCTCCTTCGACTGCTTGAAAAAAGCCCTCCACTTGGTCGTATCGACAGAATCAGATTTGGCATCATCAAGGACCTTCTTTAATGTGAACAACGCCTGATGCGCGGATTTTTCCAGCTCCTCCTCAGCATCTTCGACCGCCTCCTTTGCGGTGGCGACGGCGTTCTCGTACTGTCCCTTTTGATATGCCTCATCCGCCTTCGAAATCATCAGCCTAAGATCGGATGCATCGGCTCCTGCCGCCTCGAGCTCGTTGATCTTGATCTCGGCATCGCCGATCAATCTCTTGCATTCCTCCGCGCCTCGCTTCTCGAACCCCTCCTTTACATCGGCTATCTTCGAAAGAGCGTCGACGAACTGCGAGTACTCCACCAGCTGCCTGGCCTCTACAAGGCCATCCTTGTATTCTTTGACATCGAACGATTTGCTGCACTCATCCAGGAACGCTTCCAGAGCAGATATCGTATCGGAGAGTATCTCCCTGCACGAGCTATTGGACAGCGTGACGCTCTCGTGAGCTTTCTTGATGGACTCGATCGGGTTCTGATTTGTCAGCTCCTCTCGGGCTTCCTTGAGGCTTGATTTGGCCTGGGCATTGTCTATCCCAAGCTGCTCAGTCACGGCAATTAGATCATCGGCGTAGGCTATCTTATCCGCCGAGGTCTTCTTGAGGAATTTCTGAATGGATTCGGCCCCGTCCTTTGCCTTCTCATTGGCCTGGGCGAAATCCCTCATGGTGAGCGCTTTCTTTGCCTGCTCGAAGTCGCTTATCTCAGGAGGTATCTCTATTCCACTCTCCTCGACTTCTTTTATCATTGCGGCGAGCTTCTCGATGCCGTCCTGGGCATTCCTGAAGGACGACAGGATGTTGTCGATATCCTTCTCCGCCTGCTCGGCGGAATCCATCGCCTCTTCGAACAGTCCCTTCTGCAGTTTCTCCCTCGCCCCGTTGAGCTGCACAATCGGCCCGCTTATGTCCAGCTTAAGCTTCTTCGCGAGGACGAAATTGTCTTTTGATTTCGATATCGCTTGGAGCACCAGCTTGAACTGCGTCTCTTTCAATGAGTGCTGGGCTTTATCGAAGTATTGAGTGGCAATAGCGATGTCCTTTTCTCTCATCGCTTTATTGGCGCTCTCCAATAGTGTGTTGACCTGATCGACGTCTCCACCATGTTTCCGGACGACTCTGACATCTTCCTTGATCTTTCGTATCTCGTCGTAGATCTTGCCTGAGACGGACTTGTCCGTCTCGTTCTGCGCCCTTCGTGCATAGCTCATCGCCTCGTCGAAATCCTTCGAATCTAGCAGTTCTCTTGCCTTTGTGACGTACTCCTTGAGCTTCGATACATCGGCTCCCATATCCTCTGCTGCCAACACACCATCCTCGATGGAATCGATATCATTGATGACGCGGGATTTCAGCATATCCGTTGCCGATTCGAGAACGGTCCGGACAGATGTTATGGCCGTCCGATAATCCTGTGTCTCAATCATTGCCTTAGTGTCCTTGAGATCCTTCTGCAGGTGGTCGACACTGGCACCGAGATCCTTTATCTTCAGAATTATCTGCTGAGCCCTTGAGTACACGGTGGCATAGTGTTCGTGCAGAGCCTTTTGGGAGGCGTCATCACTCTGTTCTGCAAGCTTGATAGCCGTCACAAAATCCTCTTTTTCTAGGGCTGCCCCAGTATCCGATATCAATTGCTTCAG
>JAOUEZ010000115.1 GCA_029858465.1 Thermoplasmata archaeon
ATCGCATCGGTAGAGATGTCATTGATAATGACCTCGTCAAGCTTGCCAAATGTGTTTAATATTGCAAGCAATTGGGTATAAGACTGTCTCCCAGCGCCAATGATCCCTACAGTCCGAGAATCCTTCCGGGCAAGATATTTGGATGCGACAGCTGAAGCCGCACCCGTCCTCATATCAGTCACATGTGAACCGTCCATTATTGCTATCGGTGCCCCGGTTTGGGGATCGATGAGGACGATGATCGCCATGACAGTCCTCATCCTGTGCTGCTTTGGATTGTCAGGATGAACATTTACGATCTTCACAGCTGCTATGTCGAGATCTTCGATGTATGATGGCATGCACCTGATGTCTCCGTTGTATTTCTCAAAAAAGACGTACATCTTCGAAGGCATCTGGACCCTGCTGAGACCGCGCAATCTGAAGGCATTCTCAACGGCCGTAAGAACATCGTTCATGTCCAGTAATTTCACGAGATCGGATGTTGACAGAAGAAGTGTTTCCAACGATGAATGTCCTTTGGCCATTCCGTATCACTCTTTGACCCTATTGTATCGCTCGGCGGATAAATAAATCGCACATCTATCGAAAATGTTGTTGAGAGACTTTCAATTGACCAAGATTGTAGTTATAGGAAAGAATGGCGACGAATTTCAGATGGATTTCTCTATCTGATCGGTGAAGCTCTCCGCAGTCTTCGCCAGCTCCTCGGAATCGGCCTCATTGGTTGTCTTCAGAACGAAAAGCGCTCTCCTCCCAGCGGGAGCGAGTATGAGCTTTCCCTCACCTAGTTGAACGACGATGTATCGCAGACGGTCCCTGAGCTCGGAGGTCGCGCTCTCCGCCGCGCCTAGAAGTATCGCGGACATTGCAACATAGGTCTCCATGTGAGCTCCTTTTGGAACTTCTCCAGCGATATGCATGCCACTTCTGGATACAATCGCTGCATCCTGAATGGCAGGATGGACTTTTATTTCATTTACAATCCGTTGTAGCTGCACGAAGTCCGCCATAGAATGTCACCACGAAGCGACTGGTCGTTCTCATTTCGTAATGATAGTGATGTCTATTAAATCCTTTTTAATTTATGAATGAAAATAAAAAGAAGGGTAACCCCTGCAATCACTGCCACTTGCTTTCGATATATGGAAATATCGCGGGTTCAATTGGCCATCGGTTGTGATGAGGCTTCTGCATCAGGACAGCAATACTGGCGAGATCAAGCTATACATAGAGAGCCTGGACGATCTTTGGCATTTGAAGAATCTCATCGAGCCGAAGGATCTTGTATGGGCAAACACGACCAGGCGGAAAGAGGAAAAAGGAGATAAGATAAGATCTGAAAGGCCCGATAAGAAACGCATGAGACTGGCCGTTAGAGTAGATAGGGTTGAGCTTCAGGAGTTCCAAGATAAGATAAGAGTCCTGGGCATAATCGAAGACGGTCCTCAGGACCTGGGCCATCACCACACATTGATGATCGGAATCGGTGATGACCTCTCGATTTTCAAGGAGAAGTGGAAAAAGCATGAATTGGAAAGGATCAAGCTTGCGCTCGAGCAGTCCGCTAAGCCCTCGATATATTTCGTCGCAATCGACGACACCGAGGTAAATGTCTTCATCATGTCACAGTTCTCGATCAGAGAGATTGGCAGCGCTGCGAGATCCGGTACCGGAAAGATGTATGAATCTAAGAGCAACCAATTGGAATATTTCGAGGAAATCAGAGGCATATTGGCCAATTCGATCGACAATGAGCCACTCGTGATTCTCGGCCCCGGATTCGCAAAAGAGGCGTTTCTGGCGTATCTAAAAGAGAAATATCCTGATCTCGCAAAGAATGCTTCAATAATCGCCTCCGGGCAGACGGGTGCCGCCGGAGTCTCTGAGATAATCAAGAAGGGTCTCGGAGGGAGAGTTCTAGAAGTCTCGAGAATAGCCATCGAAACCAAGCTCATCGAAGAGGTTCTAACGAGGATAAAAACAGATCAGCCGGTGGCATACGGACCTCAAAGCGTGGATAGAGCCGTGACCGCGGGCGCTGCAGAGATATTGCTCATCACAGAGAAGGAGGCGAGGACCTCGCAGGGCGAGCAGCTCATGAGATCCACGGAGAGGTCGTCCGGAAAGATCGAGATAATTAGCACTACCCATGATTCCGGGAAGCAGTTGGAATCATTGGGCGGTTATGCGGCTCTCCTCAGATATAAAATAGAAGAATGAAGGAAATGGGTTTTAAAAGGGTTTGAAGGGTTCTCTATAGATTGACGGCTACTACATTCCCTATTGCGTCAGTGTAGTCATAAGGCGGATAGTAGTTGTGATTTCCAGCCCACCATGCCTCAGGCACACTGCCGGAAACGATTCCCCATGCCTTGACCGAGAGCGACTCTCCGTCAACAGGTGCATTCACTATGACTTTCCAGCTGACAGAATCCGTCTCTCCAGCATTCAGCGTGCCTATTGAAATGGCAGCGTCTCCTTTCTTAAGGCTCAGTCCCTCTGGAAGCAAGATTTCAACCATTGCGTCCTTAGCAGGAACCTGGCTGCCGTCGAAAGGTGCTGGGCAAGGATATGTCACAGTGGCGGTGACGGTCGCGGTCGACCCGACGATGAGCTCGCCCGAGATATCGACATTTATCTCCCACGGGATGAGAGCGGCGCCGAAGTACGGGTTAGGTGATCCGTACTCAGCATAGTTCCAACCCATCTGGAAATCCTCGTAGGTCCATTCGATAATTCCGGTCCAGTCGGTCAAATGGTTCAAATCTCTTCCCCATGGGTCGCTGAAGTAGACAACCCCCTTGATATCATCGTAGCCAACAACGACTCTGTAATGTCCACCGCCACCCTCAGGGTAATAGTTCATTAGGACAATCAGAGGGATGTCAGCGGCAATCAAAGCTTTTACTTCGTCTAGCCAAAAGGTCTCCGATGAATATCCGAACGCGGCATATCCCAAGGGCCTCTCCTCATAACCTGCCAGCGGCACGAGCTCGGGGAAGAAGTATCCCTGCGCAGCACTCATGTAGCTGAAGTGCCCAGCTCTAACAATATCGGAGGTCCATGTTCCGGAGGATGATGTCCTTGCGACATTGGAAACAACTTTCTGATCGATGTCCGGTCCCCAATAATCATACACGATTTCTAGAGATGCAGCTCCGCAAAACAATCCGTTGAATTGCTGGTGCCATGGCACATCTATCATGTGCGAAACGGGCAGAGCTTGATCTCCTTCCGCGCTGCCCAAACCGGTCAAAACGAGCGGTGCGGCGAGAGCGAACGCGAGAAACATGACTAATGCTCCTCTTAATTTCTTTTTCAAATAAAGCCCCCCTCTTATTGAGGAAAAAAAGCGCTCAATGTAGAAAAACTTTGTTTAATTAACCATTATCAACTTTGATATTTGGCGCATCAAAATATTCGTCATTTCTTATGTTTCCTAATATCCCAAAAGAAATCAGCGATTTCGCCTATCTCCTCCGGCGTGAGCATCTCGACCCTTTCCTCCGCATACGGCATTTGGGGGACCAGTGCTCTCATCTCGTCCCTTGCCAATCCTATCTGGGCTGCTCCTGCGATCAATCCGTTCGATATCATCTTCCTCCTGTGGGAGAATAGTATTCTTACAACATCGACGAAGAGCCTCTCATCCTTGGGCTGGAATTTGGGTGGCCTGCTCCTCATCATTACAAGGGCGGAATCGACCTTTGGTTCCGGCCAAAAGGACCGGCGGCTTACAACCTCGAGTATCTCGCAATCGGCGTGATATGCAGCCATGACCGAGAGCCTTCCATAGATTGCCGATGCCTCGCCTGCAACCAATCGCTCGGCGAACTCTTTCTGATACATGATGACCGCGAGTTTGAAGCGCCTCTCAAGAATTTTGAAGGTGATCTCAGAGGATATCTGGTACGGTATATTGGAGACGACTTTGTCGAAGGCTGGGAGATCTATCCTCGTAGCGTCTCCCTCAATGAGCTCTATGGAGTCGCTGAATCTGTTGCGGAGATGCTCGCAGAATTTCCTGTCGCTTTCTATCGCGACGACTTTGGCACCGCTGTCCAATAGTTCCGATGTCAGAAAACCGAGCCCTGGCCCTATTTCCAGAACCGTCTCTCCCTTCCCGATGCTCGCATACTGAACCTGCCTCTTGACGACTTCATCGTCAATCAGGAAATGTTGGCCAAGCGACTTTTGCGCGCGCACCCCGAGATGCAGAAGAAGATCCCGCGCCTCAGCCACCCTCATGAGCGTTCCCCTGGATCATTCATCGGGCGACAAAAATGTGGTATTTCTGCCCTGGGTCGGCCAGTTCGTTCTCTATCCTGTGAGCAACCAGCTTCTCTGGGTGGTGTATCGTCGGCACCCGTTTGGCAAGTTCCTCGAATGATGTGAATTTCGCTTTCTTGCGCTCTTCTAGAATCGACCACATCGTCTTCTTCCCGAGGCCGGGCAGGAGCTCGAGCATATGCATCCTGGTCGATATCGCCTCGGCATTGTTGAAGAACTGGAGGAATTTCTGCTCCTTCTCCTTGACAAGAGACATGATCACATAAGGAAGCTCGCTCATCGCAG
>JAOUEZ010000116.1 GCA_029858465.1 Thermoplasmata archaeon
AGGCCCTCGATATTTGCAGAGTGAAGCTTATTCTTCTGTGCCTTCCCATCTGTCGTAAAGGCTGTTTTCGATGCCTAAGACATCTAGTACCCTGCCGACGACGAAGTCGATCATGTCCTCGATGCTCTCTGGCTTCGGATAATATGCTGGGCAGGCAGGCAGTATGTAGACGCCGAGTTGCGCCAGATCGGCCATGTTCCTGAGATGTATCGCGGAAAGCGGCGTCTCCCTCGGCACGAGGATCAATAGCCGATGCTCTTTCAGGCATACCGCCGCCGCCCTCGTCATTAGGTTGTCGGATATTCCAACAGCGATTTTGGAAAGCGTCGACATTGAGCAGGGGGCGATGACCATCGCGTCGTATCTGCAGCTGCCCGAGGCGAGAGGCGAGCTCATATCGGAGTTGTCGTAAACGAAATCGGCGTTCGATTGGGCATCCTCGTCGGTTATGTCCGTCTCGATATGGATGAGCTCCTTCGCGTCCTCGCTCAGTATCAGATGCTTTTCCGCCGTCAGCACTTCGAGCAGCCTCAGCCCGATCGCAACGCCCGACGCGCCGGTTACGCCGACGACGATCTTTCTTACGGCAGTCATCTCAGATCCTTCGGCCTCGGATATCGAGTTCAATTGTGATATAACTTGATGGCCTTCCTATTAGCCAAATGTCGGAATAATTCCCTCATACAAATCTCAATATGAAGCCGGATTTTTCCTCTTGCCAGTGTCTGAAAAACCAGTCCTGTTCCACCTGAAAGTTATTTATATAGGTTAGCCATATTGCCGCACGCAACTCGAGAGCCATCACATCTTTCCTCGAGTTCATCATGTTCATGAGGAGACTACATGACTACAGCATTTGATGTCCCTGCTGGCCTATTGATCGATAGGCTCGCTTCAAAGCTCGGGGATTACGAGAGCATCAAGCCCCCAGAATGGGCGCTGTTCGCCAAGACCGGCACTCACAGGGAGAAGGCGCCCGTGAGGGACGATTGGTGGCATGTGCGAGCCGCGGCGATGATGAGAAAGATCTACGTCAAGGGCTCGATGGGGATAGAGAGGATGTCCGCGGAATACGGCGGAAGACGCGACCGCGGCTCTGCCCCGTACCATGCCGTCAGAGGCAGCAGGAAGATCGCCAGAGAGGTCATGAAGCAGCTGGAGAACTCCAAGCTGGTCAAGAAGGACCGCGGCAAAGGGCGGACATTGACGGGAGAGGGACAATCTCTTGTGGACAACACATCGCACGAGATACTCAAGGAGCTCTCCGTCGACAATCCCGAGTTGACGAAATATCTCTGAGAATGGATGATTTCGGGAGAGACAAAAGATGAATGAGCAGGAAGAGCTCGAGCTCATCCGGCAGAGAAAACTGCAGGAGATCATGGCGAGACAGCAGCAGGCGGTCGTAGAGGAAGAGCAGGCGAAGCAGATCGAGGCGCAGCGGCAGATGGTGCTCCGGCAGATACTGACGCCCGAGGCTAGAGAGAGGCTCTCGAACATGAAGATGGCCCGCCCGGAGATCGCGGAGGCGGTCGAGAACCAGCTGATAATGCTCGCGCAGTCAGGGAGGATTCAGCAGCAGATTGACGATGCAACCCTGAAGCAGCTGCTTCAGAAGATCATACCGAAGAAGAGAGAGATCAAGATAGAGAGGAGATGACAAGGATGGCAAGGAACAAGCCATTTGCAAGAAAGCTCAGGCTCACGAGGGCGACCAAGAGCAACAGAAGGGTTCCCGCCTGGGTGATGATAAGGACGAACAGGAACTTCCTCAGGCATCCCAAGAGGAGACACTGGAGAAGGAACAGGCTGAAGTTGTGAACGGGAGTATGCTCAAATGGCTGAAGAGAACGAGAGAATTCTGACCATCCCTTTGAAGAAGACAAAAACTGTCCCGAAGAGCCAACGCTCCAGCCGCGCGATCAAGGAGATCAGGGAATTTGTCGCGAGGCACATGCGCGCAAGAGACGGCCTGAGCGAGGAGGAGAAGGAACGTTTTCAGTCGCCCCTGGACAAGATATGGATAGACTCCAAAGTCAACGAGGTGATTTGGAGAAGGGGTATCGAGAAGCCGCCGGCTGAGATCAGGGTGCGGGCAATTAAGTTCGAAGACGGTCTCATAGAGGTCTCACTTCCCGAGGAGTGAGCCATGAGGCGTGTAACTACATGATATCTCTTGCAAGTCACAAAGGAAACCCGTATCTCGGCGTCTACTGCTCCGCTTCTAAGAAGCATGCTTTTGTCCCTACCGGCACGGACAATGCGCTCGTGGAGACGATCGAGCGCTCGATGTCGGTCGATGTCGTCAGGATGTCAATCGGAGGAACGACCATAATCGGGTCGCTTATCGCATCGAACTCAAAAGGTGTCGTTATTTCTAATCTCGCCTCAAAGAAGGAGCTGGAGATCATGCCTGATCATCTCGAGGTCGCCATCATGGAGGAGAAGTACAACGCGGCGGGGAACAACATTCTTGTCACGGACAGGGCGGCGCTCGTGCATCCCGGAGTTTCAAAAGATACGATTGAGACGCTGAAGGACGTCTTCGGTGTCGAGGTGCACAAGGGCACAATTGCGAATATCTCCACCGTAGGCTCGATATCAATCGCCACGGGCAAAGGGATAGTCTGTCATCCGCGCGCGACCGAAGAGGACATTCAGATGCTGAAGGATGTTTTCTCGGTGCCGGTCACCCTTGCGACGCTCAATTACGGCAATCCTTGGCTCGGAGCCTGTGCGATAGGCAATGACAATGGTGCCGTCATCGGCGACAAATCGACACCTATTGAGATTGGCAAGATTGAAGACGGTCTCAACTTGATATAAAGGACTCACATCGAGAAGACCCAGACTTCTTGGTCAGAGGGCAGATCCTCTCTTTTAATCTCCACTTCGTTCCCGACCTTTGCAACCTTTTGTTCGGGAAATCCTGATAGGAAATCATTGACCGGTCTTATCGACAACGAGAGGCCTCCAATTCTGTAATGCATCGGCACGACGATTCTCGGGTCTATCGCGCTGGTGAGTTTCTTCGCGCTCTGTATGTCCAGTGTGAATATGTTGCCCACAGGAATGAAAAGGACATCGACAGGGGCTATCTGCTGGACTAAATCGTCAGATAACATATGTCCGAGATCTCCCAGATGGCAGAAGGACATGCTGTCCATCTCCAGCCGCCAGACTGTATTCTTGCCGCGCTTGGATCCGGAATCTGTATCATGATAAGTCTCGAACCCCTGTATTCTGACGCCTTTCTCGACCGTCATCACCGGGTCCCGGATGACCGATACATCGGGCCCCTTCACCATTCGAGCGCAGTTGTGGTCGAAATGATCGTGCGAAATCAAAACGATGTCTCCCTTGAGATTCGGGACGAGTATTCCGATGCTCTTACCATCATGAGGATCTGTTATTACAGTGGTGCTGTCCCTGAGCTCAAAACATGAATGGCCATGCCATCGAATCCACATTATACCCCTCTTGACCGATCCCTATCTCACTCTCAATTTATGGAGGGAAATCCGCATCACAATCTACTTACTTAATAACATTGGAAAGCCGAAAAAAACGATCATTCGAATTCTGCGCCGCAGTTCGGGCAGGATTTCGCTGTCTCGCTAACTTCTGTCTTGCACAATGGGCAGACGAACATTTTGACGGATTCTACCGCAGGCGCAGCTGCTTCGGCACTCGTTGTGTTTGTTGCAGCTGTTGCCGGAGGGGATGGTTTCGCTGCAGGCTTATTCTCCTTCGCAGGCTTTGGCGATGCTGGCGGAACTTCCATTGAGAACATTTTCCCTAAACCGCCGAACAATCCTTTCTTTTCCGGTTTTGCGGCGACGGCAGGCTGACTTTTCGGGAGAGCAGCTTCCGCGGGAGGCTTTCTCGCTGCGGTCGAGCCTCTTGCGCGGGCTCCTTGTGACGGCTTGCCCTTCCTTGCGACAACTCTCCTGACCTTTTTTCCGGGTTTGGGTTGGGACGGTCTGGCCCTTGCACCCTCTTCCTCCAGCTCAAATTCCTCAGGAGGCGGAGGCGCCTCTTCATCTTTGATCTTTATCGAGATGACTCCCCTGCTCTTCTGCTTCGGGGGTTCCAAAGTCTCCTCAGACGCTATTTCCTCTGTAAGGAAATCCTCCACAGGCTCCTCGGAGATCTCCTCCTCTTCCTTTCTCTTCGGGACTTTCTTCTTTATAGCGACCGGTACTGGAACTCCTTCAGTCCTTTCCAAAGTCGGGCTGCGAAGGGTTGAGCGTATCATGCGGTCCACAGTGCTTCCTTCGCTCCGCTGTTTTTCTGTTAGCAGCTCTTGCTCAAGCTGCTCTATCTGCGAAATCCATTCGTCCTCCTCCTCGAAATCCCAACCGCAGAATTCGCAGACTTTCGCATCCAGTGGAACTCCAAGACCACAACTGGGGCATTCCTTGCGCACTTCAGTTCGTGCCATTGGCCACCTTATTTAAGTTATTCAGGCGTATAGTAATAAAGCTTTCCCGTTCCGAATCTCTTTTTTGATAACAGCATACTGGGTGGATTGATATTTTATCTGTTTCCCGATACCTAATTTTTAAAGGAAAGAA
>JAOUEZ010000117.1 GCA_029858465.1 Thermoplasmata archaeon
CTTCAATCGTCCGAGATGTTCGGCATGGATCATTATCGGCCTGTCGGTCCGCGAGGCTGATGCGATCAGCTGTCCGAGCGAATCAGGAGGAACTCCGAGGCTGCCAGTGGTCTCGCCGAGATAGATCTTGAACGCGGTTGATTTTGATGCGACCTTCTCGCAATCCGTCCTATCATTCAGCAATGTAGCTACGCCGAAATCGACATAGCTCTTCTTGGATCCTATCTCGATTTTCTCCTCGACATCCGACATATTCCTTGTCGGAGGCTTCGTGTTTGGCATATCAAGAACATAAGTGACCCCGCCGCATGCGGCGGCCATTGATCCCGTTTCGAAATCCTCTTTATGCGTCAAGCCAGGATCCCTGAAATGCACATGAAGATCTATTGCCGACGGGAGAATGATCATGTTCGAGAGAGAATACCGCTTATCCGCCCGCTCGATCGTTTTCGCAATCTTCGAGATTTTGCCATCCTCTATGCCTATGCAACAATTCTCAATTCCGGTATCGAGAAGTACCCTGCCCTCAACGATTGCATCCATCTCGACCACTCAGGATCTCTCTTTTTACATTTCCGTTCGGCTTCTCCTCGGAGAAAACCTCGGCCTGAAATTTGTAAAATTTAGTCTCAGGATCTCTCCATGCCTCTCTCGACATTCCTGCCTTCCTGCATGTCTCCCTCAGGAACTCCTCGACCCCCCAGTTCCATTCGACTGGGACCTGGGGCAGCAGCAAACCCCTCGTCCATCCTCTTTCCGCAATCAAACCGTCCTCTCCTATCTTGACCTTTGAGAGCAACTCATCAGGATTCGAGACATTGATGGGCTCAGGTGGCGTAAGCAGGCTGACCTCAACCGTCAATTCCGGGAGTTCAGCAGAAGACACTGGCGGAAATCTCGGGTCTCTCGAAGCCGCACTTATTGCGGAGTCTATCAGCGCGTCTCTGAGGGGCATGATAGGCTCTGGGTAGCCAATGCATCCCCTGAGCTCTTCATCAGGATGAGTCTTGAGAGTCACAAAAACGCCCCCGTTCTCTGAGAATTCTTCTGGCAGGTCCAAATTGGTCAATTTCCGCTTATTAACATAGCTTTCCACAATCATCCTCGCCGCACGGACTGCCTTCTCCCCATCCGCGTCAGAGAATGTCTTCATGATTCGACTGCATAAAGCTCTGGGATAATAAACTTCTCAAGATTTTTCGCTCGGTTTTACCCAAAAGGCTAGAATGAATGAAAGTGTCTCTTTATGATGTCTTTTAACTTGGTTTCTGACTTTGATACTATGACCAATAAAGATTTTTAATTACGAACGGGATTCCTTGATTCTGTAGATTCCCCGATATCTGGAGAAAATATCATGAGATTCGTCAAGTTGTCGCAGAGAGAATATAAGCAGATCAGAAAGCTGTATGAGAGTGTCATGTCACAGGCGTGCTACGGCCTATTTTACCGCGAGGGGATGATTCTCGGCGATGAGATGGCATTGATTGCACAGCAGGAATCGGAGGAATATTGGGAAGTATGCAGCAAGCTTCTGCGGGCCAAGGGCTGGATCGAGGATGCAAAATTCGAGGATGGGCTGGTCACCATAACCGGCTCGATAGAAGCACTGGACGCGGAGGACAGCACCAAGGCCGCATGTCACCGGATGCGGGGTATCATTCGCAAGCTGTATGAGGGCTGTTACCACAAACGGATGCATTGCGAGGAGATTCAGTGCGTCGCAAAAGGCGACAAGCAATGCATTTTCAAGATCGAGGAGGGCGGGGCAGATTGAAGAAGAGTTCTGAGTTGACCAGCGCCCTTAAGGATCTCCGAAAGGAGTTCAAGACAATCGCCTCAGCGATTATCTCCAGAGACGGCATTCTGATAGCGTCCGATATTCCCGACGGAGTGATAATCGAGACATTCACAATAATGTGCGCCACCTTGATGGGGGCGGCTTCTACGGCTCATTCGGAGCTGAGGATAGGCCAGCCCAGGGCGATGCGCATCTTCTCCGAGAGGCACGAGATGATGCTCGTAGGAGCCGGCAAAAGGGCGATCATTATCTGCGCGGTTCCTCTCGGCACAAAAATCGACCTTCTGCAACAGAGACTCCATAAGATAGTCGAAAGCATGCAAGAGGATTGAACCCTCTTATTCGTCGGCGTCGCGGATCTCTATTTTCTTCAGATCTTCTTTTTCTACAGGGGCACGTTGCACCCTATCGAGTTCCTTGAGTGCGGCGTCCAAGAATTCTCTCATGGCAAGCAGCATCTCCTTCTCCGCTGCGAGAAGATGGGTCTTCGTCTCCTTCGGGATGCTCATGTCCTCAATGGATTTATTCACAGCACAAAGCATTTCGTTCCCCGCCTTCTGCAGATGCTCTGCGGCATCCCCCGTCATTACGTTCGTTGCGAGGCGCCCGACATGCTCAGCGAACTCCTTCCCCATCTCCGTCCCTTTCTTTATTGCCGACTTCTCGTCCATGCTCATCTTCCTCCTTGAAATATATCTTGAGCCAGCCATCTGTCATGACGGCACGCTCGACGCTCATTGACGCATATGAATATGGGAGGGTGATAGTCCTTTTGTAGCTCCCTATGCTCACGATTAAAAGGTCTTTGCGATTATATAACTCTACACTTCTATCAATCTTGAAGGGGATCCTAAGTGCAAGCACCTTGTTCCCGTTCTCCTCGTACATCTTCATCGCTCGCTCCCTGCTGTAGATGTGCGTCGGGTCATCGTTTTCGTACAGCATGTCCGCGAGCATTATCAACGATTCTTTTCCAACAATCTCACGGCTCGATAGGTGGGCTTTAAGAATCTTGAGCGGACTGAATGCCTCGTCGATCTCTTTGAGATATTTCTTCTGCTCCTCCAGCTTCTCCTTGAAGTATCCGTCTCCGGAATCCTCGGGGAATATGCGGTTGATCACAATGCTTTCAACCGTATACCCATAAAGCGAAAGGTAGGTGTATGCCCTCATCGTCTCTGTTATGACCATCTTCTCAGGGTTCAGGACCAGTCTCACCGATGTCTGGTATGGATCGGTCATTATCTCCTTTACCGTCTCCAGCCGCTCCCTCATCAAATTGATGTCGTCAAGCACCTTGTCCGTTGGCAACGGCGTCTTCATGACATGGCCTACGGTAGCCCTCGCGACCTTGACAAGGTTCCTCATTATCCCGAACAGCTTATCGAAGTACCAGCTCATCACGTCCGGGTATGAAAGGAGCCTTATCGTGTCCGCGGTCGGTGCCGTATCGATTATGATGGTGTCGTAATTTCCTTCATTATAGAACCGCTCCACATAGAACAGTGCTGACATGAACTCCATGCCAGGGAGCACCGCGAGCTCCTTTGCGGTCACAGGTTCTATGCCCTGTGATTCGAGAAAATCTGCGATGTAGTTATGTATCTCAGCCCATTTCGACTCTATCTCGTACTGAACTTCGATCTCAATAGCATCGAGGTTCTCAGCGACTTTCTTGATGTCTCCTGTTAGAGGCGTCTCCAGCGAGTCCGAAAGGCTGTGTGCAGAATCAGTGCTCATTATGATCGTCTTGTGCCCGAGCTTAGCCGCCCTCAGGGCGGTCGCTGCCGCGATCGAAGTCTTCCCGACGCCCCCTTTGCCCGTGAATAATATGACTCTTATGAGCTCACAACCTCGCTTCGAATGAAGTCGACCAAGCTAATAACCATTTCTTAATCTGCAAAATGCTTGTATCTTCCCCCATTTCACTTTTTGATAATATTAACATTGTTCTTTTTCCGACAGGTTTCTCCTTGCCGTCCTTAATATTATTTAAGTACCTTGATTGTCTAGCAATTACCAGTAATTTCGATTTCGAAAAAAGGGGGAGCAAAATCATGAATAAGAAATGGATTTTGCCAGGTGTATTTGCCATCATTGCAATTGTTGCTTTGAGCGCCTTGGCAGTCGCTGGCAACAGCGTCTCGGTGACGAATAAGATCAATGAGGATCTAAACGGTCACGACGACAACGACAATGATGACAACGATGACGATTTCTATAAGAATAACACCGCTGGAGGCGGCGGCTGGATGGAGTCGTCCGGATATAAAAATACATTTGGAATGTCCCTTGATGGCGATGATTGGATGAACAGCAGCCTCGTATTCCAGGCGCGCTCTGATGATATGCGAATCAAGACGATAGAATTCTCCGACATCATCATAGAAGATAACAATGGAAACTTGTCCGCAAACGCCTGGGGGAATGCTTCTGTTAATGGCATGGGCGAATATTGGTTCCATCTCTTGGTGATTGACTTCGGGAAGGGAGACAAGGACATCTTCCATCTATGGCTCGAGGTCGAAGATCAAGAATATCATTGGGTCGCCCTAGGTTTGGGCGGCGGAAACATCTGGATAATGCCATCTACTTGATTGCGGCGCCCAGAAACTCCTATTCTATTCTTTTTTGATGAATGTCGGCCTTAGCCTTATTGCTACTATTGCGATTATCAATGTCCCCGTAATCGGCAACAGGACAGTAGTGAATTCCGGTATGTCTGGAAATAGATCGACAAGGTAAATGTCAGCGATATCGGTCAGATTGACATC
>JAOUEZ010000118.1 GCA_029858465.1 Thermoplasmata archaeon
AGCGGGGTCATTTCGTTAATCACTATCTCATTGGCGGTCAACAGATCCCATGGCCTTGCGACATCCAACCACCCTTTCTCGATGCGCTGAGCCTTGAGCTCCTGCTTCTTCATCAGGAGCAGCAACGAATCCGTGAGCTCATATTCGCCTCTGGGAGAGATCTGCGTCTGAGAAATGAATTCGAAAATGTCAGGGTTGAGGACGTAGATCCCCGCGTTTATCAGATTCCCTTGGGGATTAGGGGATTTTTCCCAAATGCCGGTCACGACATCTCCGGATACGCTCACTGAGCCATATCTGGATGGGTCCTCGACAGGCGCGACGCACATGACCGATTCATTTCGCGAAATTGACTCCTGCAATGCCTTTGTCAGAGCCTTCGGGCTGACCACCACATCGCCGTAAATGCAGCAGAACCTTTCATCCAACTTATCCTTGAGTATACTTACTGCATGCGCTGTGCCCAACCTCTGTTCTTGGGTTATGTATTCGACTTTCACTCCGAATTTCCTGCCGTCTCCAAGGTAGTTCTTCAATCTTTGAGCGCGCCAACCGACTAGTACATAGATATGATCGATGCCGCACTGCTTCATCGATTGGATTGTGTGAAGCATCATCGGCTTTCCTGCGATCGGTAGAAGAGGCTTGGGAATATTTACTGTCAGAGGACGCATTCTCGTCCCCTCACCTGCTGCGAGGATGAATCCTTTCACTTCAAACAGCTCCTTGCGACCTTCATCATCCGTTCCATTATCTCCTTTGCGCGCTGCATCGTTCTTGCCTCAACGGCGATGCGGATCTTCGGCTCGGTCCCCGAGAGACGTATTAACGCCCAGCCGTCTTCGAACCTGAGGCGGTAGCCGTCGGTTCTGTCGACCTCCGTTGATTCGACCGAGGCTATTTTTTCATTCAGATTTGAGATTATCTCGTCCCTTATTGACGATTTAAAAGATATTGTTTCCTTTATCATAGGAAGGCTCGGAACGGAATCGACCAACTCAGATAGTCTTTTCTTTGCACAGATTTCCACCAATTTGGCGGCCGCGAATATTCCATCGGGACAGAGAGACATCTCAGGGAATATCCAGGTGCCTGATGGCTCTCCGCCGAAGTCCGCATTGCGCTCCTTGACTTTCTCGGAGACGAAGGCGTCGCCGACCCTGGTCCGATACAGCCTATCTGAAAACCAATCTTCCAGAACCATTGTGGCATCGATGGGCGCCACGATGCTCTTTGCGCCTACCTGCTTCGCGAAGACTTTCAGCAACACATCTCCGCCGGCATACCTGCCCTTGTCATCTATCGCGACCATGCGATCAGCATCGCCGTCATGAGCAATGCCTAGATCCGCATGAGCATGAAGGACTGCATTCCGGAGAGCGCTCAGGTTCTCCTCTGCTGGCTCGGCGGGTCTGCCGGGAAAACTGCCATCTATCTGGGCATTGAGGGTCGTGACTCTGCATCCCATATTCTCAAGAACGTATGGTGTTATCAAGGACGCTGGCCCGTTTGCGCAATCCACCACTACCTTGATCTTCGACTCACCAACTCTTGCAAGAATGCCTTCGCTGTGATCGTGAATCGCGTTGGAATCGGTCTTCAGGCTTCCGACAGAACTCCAATCCGCAAGCTCATGTTCTGACATCATCAATGATTCGATATCTTCCATCTGCCTTGTATCGAAGGATGAGCCGTCAGGATTCCAGAGCTTGACTCCGTTGTACTCGGGAGGATTATGGCTGGCGGTGATCATAACTCCACAATCGCGGTCGCGCGTCGCGTAGGCGAGCGAAGGGGTTGGCAAAATGCCAACATCGCAGGCATTTGCGCCCATGCTCATAATCGCGCTGGAAATTGCGGAGAGGAATATCTGTCCCGTGATACGGCCGTCCCTTCCGATTACAATATCTCTGTATCTGGAGCCGGTAGCGTAGCCAATTCTCATTGAGAGTTCTATTGAGAAATCCTCGAAAGAGACTCCTCTGACTCCCGATGAGCCGAACCATTTCAATTTATTGCCTCCGTTGAAAAGCAGCAAGAATCGCGATTTCTAACAAGTTGAACTGCGTATATTATTGTTATCAAATATCCGGTTGAAAACACTGCCATCAATTCGAAAATGTCTAATCGAGCAGTACCGAAATTGCTACTTTGACTCTTACTGGGTTGATGCTTTTTTCGAGGCCAGTAATAGCCAGATTACAGAAAGATTTAAATACATAAGAAATTCATTACATACTGGCTGTGACTGGATGGAACAGCCATCAATCAGGAGGGACAAAGAATGGTTATGGAGCCCATAAGCATCGACAGGGCGATGGAGATCGCAAGGAAGAAGGGATTGAAGCCCGGCAAAGTGAAGGACACCGACGGCATTTACTTCACCAAGGGAAAGAACGACCGCTTCGAGATAATCAACTGGGATGAGTTCAAGTCCATACTGGCCAAGAAGAGGTTGCAGGTCTACGAGAGCGGCGGCTGGATGAAGATAATGAAGAAGTCGAAGTAATCTTACTTCGACGACCCCTTTTTCTCCGAGTAAAACCCTTTCCTTTCGCATACTTTTACCTGTTAATCATCAGAGGATTTTGACTTCAATTCCAACAATACTTTAATATTGTAATCTTGATTGCACAAGTCCGTTCAAGAGGCAGGGATAGCCAAGCCTGGCCAACGGCGATAGATTCAGGGTCTATTCGCGCAGGCGTCCGCCGGTTCAAATCCGGCTCCCTGCACCATGATAATTTCTCATAGTTGAGATTGAATCAATGTGAGTTTACCATCTTTGATTTCATTCGGCTAAATTTATTAGAAACCTCATTTTAGCATTGACTGTGCCAAATAGAATGAAGATAGTATCAACCGTGAGATGTGACGATTATTCCCGTGAAAAAGTCGCAAAAAGCGTCGCTGAGTGCATAGACCTTCTCGGAGGTCTTGGCAAGTTCGTGAGGAAAGGGGATAGGATTCTCGTTAAACCGAATCTTCTTCGCGCCTCGCCGATAGAGAAAGGAGTGACCACGCACCCGGAGATTGTGTTCGCGATTTCGAAATTGCTACAGGATCATGGCTGCAATGTGCTCATAGGCGATAGCCCTGGTGGGGGAACACCATATACCGAACGTGCGCTCAGAAAATCATATCATGCCGCGGGATTAGATGCAGTCGCTAAAGAACTCGGTGTCGAATTAAATTTTTCATTAGAATACAAGAACATACCGTCACCTAATAGCAGGAAGATCAAACGATTCAATATCATCACCCCAGCTCTGGAAGCCGACGCAATAGTAAATGTTGCAAAAATGAAGACACATCTTTTCACATATATCACGGGCGCGACGAAGAACACCTTCGGTGTTATACCCAGCATGGAGAAAGCCACATTCCATTCGAGATTGAAGCAACCTGATGATTTTGCAGAAATGCTTGTTGACCTCAACGAGCTGATCAAACCAAGGCTAAACATATTGGACGCAGTAATGGCGATGGAAGGAGATGGGCCTAATTCAGGCAAAATGAGAAAAATGGGCATTATTGCTGGAAGCGATAATTATGCAGCGCTCGATGTTGTCGAATCAAAGCTAATGTCAATCGATCCGAAAGATGTCGGCGTTGTAAAGGCGGCAATTAAAAGAAAACTGCTGGGAGATAATTTCGAAGATGTCAAAGTAGTAGGAGAAGAGATTGAAAATCTGATAGCAAAGGATTTCAAGAAGCCGAAAACTTACATAGGTCCCATGCCAGACCAGGGAATGCTCTGGCGCGCTCTTGCATCCATGGCAAAATCATACGCTATGATCCCGGTAATCAAGAAGAAAGAATGCAACGGCTGCAAAGAATGCTACAGGATATGTCCCCAGAGTGCGATAGCAATGCGCAAGGATAGACCTCACATTGATTACGGGAAATGCATAAGGTGCTACTGTTGTCATGAGACCTGTCCGAATGATGCAATCAGCCTCGATTGGAAGTTCACAGGAAAGCTCATGAAGAGATTGGTCAAATAGACTATATCTGAGAGTTCAACCATTCCGTTACAATCATTTGACTGGCTGTGACTGAAATGAGCGGTAAGAAAAGATATCATATGCGCAGGAAAGACAAGGAAATCAAGAGACGACCTGAGATATTAAATCTCATAATGAAACAGGAATTTATGACTATTGCAATGTGCAGGGATAATGAGCCGTACCTCATCACAGTCGATTACTCATTTGACAAAAAGAAGAATGCCTTCTACTTCCACTGTGCATCATCTGGGAAGAAGAACGATTTCTTGAGCTCAAATCCTAGAGTCTGGGGCACTATAATTGAGGATCTAGGATATGTGCAGGGGGAATGCGAACATTCGTACCGGAGCGTTCATTTCTGGGGCAAAGTGAGTAAAGTGAAGAATGTGCGGGAAAAAACCAGGGCGCTCGAACTCATGATTGATAAACTGGATGATGACCCTGAGCAGTGCAGGAAAGACGCGATAACTAAGGATGCCGTGGAAAAAGTGGAGATAATAAGGATAGATGCTGAGGGATTCACGGGTAAGAAGAGCATCTATTGAGGCTCTGGGGGATG
>JAOUEZ010000119.1 GCA_029858465.1 Thermoplasmata archaeon
ACAATCAGAGTTTTTCCGAGCGCTGCAATGTCTTTTATCGCGTTCCTTACGCTTGCCGCCTGTCGGTAGTCCAGCCATGCAGTCGGCTCATCCAGTACGATTATGTCCTGCTCCATTGCGAGAACCGAGGCGAGCGTAACCAACTTTCTGACCCCGAGAGAGAGAATCAGCGGAGGGGCCCTCTCGTAATTCTCGAGGCGGAAAATCTTCAGATATTTCTTAATCCTGAGATCTATCGAGGATTCGTCTATTCCGAAATTCCTTAAACCGAATGCCAACTCATCGAAGACAGTGCTGTTGAAAATCTGGTTGTCTGGATTCTGAAAAAGGAATCCGACGATCCTTGATAAATTTGAGGCGCCAGCAACTCTCGTGTCGGCGCCGTCGATCAAGACTCGCCCTTGGGAAGGGAAAAGTAAACCGTTGATGTGCTTGCAGAGAGTGGTCTTGCCGCTCCCATTCTCTCCTGCCAAACCAACTATCTCTCCGGAGTGAATTGAGAGATCAACCCCTTTGAGAGCCTCTGTCCCGTCCGGGTAGTTGAATGTGACTTTTTCGAAGGAGATCCGCAGGCTGCTCATCCGATGCCTCCTTCCCTGCCGATTGATGCGGTCAGTGCGTCGGCGATAGCTATCTCAGTCAGCGACGGATGGCTTTTTCTCAATATCCCTTTGGCAATCAAAGCCTCTGATGCGAGGAGAAGTTGCGGCGGTTCAACACCAATGGAGATCAATTCCTGAGATGTCGTGAGAACATCGACCGGGCTACCGGTCTTGACAATCTTGCCTTCATCCATAAGGACGATCCTATCGCAGTAGGTTGGCAGATCTTCCGCCTCCTGAGACAGGAGCACGATCGAGATGCCGTGTTCGTGTTTCAATCGGCTCAGCATTTCTAAAAGTGATATTCTCGAACGCGGATCAAGCATGCTCAGGGGCTCATCGAGGACGATGACATCGGGGCTCATGGCGAGAATGGCGGATATGGCGACCTTTTGTTTCTGTCCGCCCGAAAGGAATGCGGGGGATTTTTCTCGGACATTCTCCATGTCCATTTCTCTCAGTACCTTTCCGACCGTCTCGGAGATTGTTTTTGCGTCCACTCCGAGGTTCTCCTGCCCAAACGCCAGCTCTTCTTCTACGCTGTCTGTGAACAGCTGCATCTCTGGATCCTGGGTGACAAGCCCAATCCTCCTGACGATCTCGAAGATTTTCATGCCAGAAGTTGGAATTCCGTCCAGCAAGACTTCTCCGGAATATTTCCCTCTCACGGATTTTGGAATCAGACAATTGAGAATCTTTGCAAGAGTTGATTTCCCCGAGCCATCTCCTCCGAGTATCCCGACGAATTCTCCTGCATGCACTTCGAATGAGAGTCTTCGAATAGCGTCATTTTGCTGGGAAGGATATCTGAAGGAGACATCCTGGAGCGATAACAGCGGCATATAACACATCTCGGACGTGAATTTCGGGAGTCACTGACTCAATCGACGATAATAAAGGTTGCATTTAACATAAGCGGACGATATCTCATGATTCTGGCTTGTTTATTATGTAGACTGTGTTCTTGCCGCGCCTTATGCTCTTGACCCGATCCTTGTTCAGAAGCTCCGAAAGGGCGTTCATTGCCTGTCCTTCCGGCAATTGTGATATTTTGCATATTCTTTTGAATGTGCTGCCTTTAGCATGAATGGCCTTGAGCACACGTTCCTCGGCCTCTATGGATGATGTGGCGGGAGTCGACTCAGGGCGTTCCTCCCAGACAGTTCTGGTCTTTTTCACGCGGGCATATACTTCATTGTCTCCCAGCATGGTCCTTGTCACCCTTCCGGCAGCGATGAGCCTAGCCAAAGAAAGTATTGCATCGTGCTCGTCGACCCCGCAGACCCTGCAGATGCTCTCAATGGTGACTCCGAGGTCGTCCACGGAAGAATAGACGACCGCGTCAACCTTCTTCAGGTTCTCAGTCACATCGGCCACAATCTGGGCTTTATCGAGATGTTCCCTTAGGTAGGTCTTGCTGACCTCCTTGAACCTTTCAAAATCGGTCTCCAATAATTCCTCGAGAGGCTTGATATCGATGCCCATCTCCTTCCATCTCGCCAGTTTTGCCAGGTATACCTTCTTTCGTATCTCCGGTATCCTGTGCTCACCTGTGGTCTCAAATTTGTTGTCCTCCCCGTGCGAGACGCCTGTATCCACTGTATAAAGGGCACCGGATCCCTTCAGAGCCCTATGAATCTCGTCGAGCTTCGGGAATAGACGCTCAGTCTCCCCGAGAGGGATTTCGACGTCGTACTCCCCCACCAAGGCGACTCCGCCCATAGCTCTCAGGCGCTCCACCAAATTCTTCGGAGATTCGCCGTCGCTATCAATGATGAATTTCACAAATATTTTTAGCATAGGTCCGTTGGTTGAAATCGCCATCGAGGCTATTAAAATTTAGTATTCAATGAAATAATTCAATTAATAGCCTTAGTCGTCTCTCACAATCTGCGATGCAGGATAAGACACAGAAATTCATCATCCGCAGTTTCAAGAAATATTACTCCGCAGAAAAGCTGGAGGTTCCAGACAGACTCTCCCGAAGGGAGTTCGGTCTGATGTTCTTTGACAGGAGCTTCGTTCTCCGGCATATTAGCTTTGCAACTAAGCAGGAACTCAGGGGCTACATAATCGATAACGTGCCGTCGCATCTGTACTATTCATCCGCTTATTATGAAAAGCCTGACGCGCAGAATATGGCAGACAAGAAATGGATGGGCGCAGACCTTGTCTTCGATCTAGATGCGGATCATGTGCGAGATGTTGCGGGGCTCTCCTATCCGGACATGCTTAAACGCGTCAAGGATGAAATGATACGCCTGATTGACGAGTTCATCATTGGGGATTTGGGAGTTGATGAGAAGCATCTCAAAATTGTCTTTTCGGGCGGCAGAGGATATCATGCGCATGTAAATGACCCTAGAGTGCTCAAGCTGGGCAGCCATGAGCGGCGGGAGATAGTCGATTATATCACAGGTACCGATCTTGATTTCGATTGGTTATTCCCGTCGGTTACTTTCGATGCGAAACAGTTCGCACAGCGCGTTCACCCGATAACGAAAAAAGAGATGCCTAAAAAGGATTCAGGTGGCTGGAAGGGAAAGATGGTGCGTGGATTGCCGAAATTCCTGCAAGACCTTGAGACGATGGGGGTTGATGAGGCGGTAAGACGGTTTTCCGGCCTGAGGGATGAGAGGTCGAAGAGAGCACTGGGCGAGAAGACCGTTAGAGAGATGTACAGCGAACTTTTCAAGAAAAGGAAGGGGAGCGGAAGAGGAACCGATAGGATAATCGCTGAGAACAATATCGAAATATTCTCCAGAGAAAGTCATTTGACAGCTTTCCTCAGAATCCTCAATAATTATGTGAAAATAGCCCTTGTTGGCGAGACCGACGAGCCAGTGACCTCGGATATCCGGAGATTGATCAGGTTGCCGTCCTCACTTCATGGAAAAACTGGTCTCAGAGTGACAAGTCTCTCGAGGGATCTTCTTCCCGATTTCGACCCTCTGAGGGATGCTTTCCCATCCAGTCTGACGGATAAAACCATGAAAATCGAGGTAAAGGAGAATATCCGAATAAAACTGAAAGACGAAGAATTCGTGTTTGAGACGGGAGAATCGGAGGCGCCAGAATTCGCCGCTCTATTCCTTGCATGCAGAAAATCGGCTGAGCTCATTTAGAGCCATCGGTGATTATGATAAGTGCTTTTTTGAATGGTAAGTTATATATTCAGATAAGCGATAAATTTCCTCAATGGCCGCGACAAGGGAGATGCTCGAAGGGGAGGCTTATTGGGGGCGAATAAGGTCGATAAAACGTAAGCTGTACATACTTCAGGCAATCCTTATCGCGACCCTTGGGTTCGTACTCTTGTTCTTCTACAGCGAATTCCAAGCGAACCCGTTCTACATATCAATCGACCGACTGATATGGTTCATTCTGATCATGTTGCTCGTTGTGGAGCTGGAAAGCTTCGTGTTCAGAGTGATGCAAGTCCGAATGGGGCGGACATTCTCGACAAAGCATCTCATGACCATGAATTCAATCAGAAAATCAATCGTAATCCTAATTATTGCTGCAGTTGCCCTTGCCGCTTTCGCGATCCCGGCGTCAACCCAGGGCATAGAGGATGCAGCCTCTCCCCGGGGCACATTCAATGCCGCCAACCCGGTTAAATTTCTGCCAGGAGATCCTCTCGGACTATCCAAAATAATAACGATCGATGTGGCTTCCAATATCATATGCGACGTGTATATTGTGACTCAGAGCGACTATCAGGCGTATTCCGGTGACATGCCCAGTCTTAGGAGTACAGCTCTGAACAGCGGTGGCAGCCTTGTGACCGTGAACAGGACATTCGTGATGATGCCGATCGGGCAGGAATATCTCTTTCTTGTATTGGACCCAATCAGCAGACCAAATGCTTCATTTGCGGATGTCTCATATGTCATGA